>NZ_JAUBTF010000038.1:0-73651 GCF_036702355.1 Microcoleus sp. D3_18_C4 | reverse complement strand
GAGCAAATCAGTTCGTTGTCATCTTACAATTTTATTCTTGAAGCTCTATTCTATGCAGCTTCATATTAAATTGGTATAAAAAGATTAGAGAATTGAAAAACATATTGCTAAAAGCAGGATTCGTTTGCCAACCAGCAAAAGGCAGTCATAGTAAGTGGAAGCATCCGAAATTAGCCAAGGCTATTATCATAGCTGGTAAAGACGGAAATGATGCTAAACTCTATTTAGAGAAGTTAGTCAACGAAACAATAGAGGTGCTTAGGCAAATCGAAGCAGAGGAGACAGAACTATGAAATATACAGTTGTTATCCAATGGTCAGAAGAAGATCGGTGCTTTGTCGTGTTTTTGCCGGAATTTGAGGATGTAATGCAACCAGTAACTCACGGAGATTCTTATGAAGAAGCTATCTACAATGCGCGAGAGGTACTGGAGTTACTAATCGAGAGTTGTCAAGCTGAAGGTAAACCATTACCAGCAACTAAGAAGCTAGAACGATTATTTCAGGCTGCTTAAATTTGTTCACAGCAATATCAGCCAAATATGGAATAAGTGCAAAGCCGATACACTCCGCCAAACGAGGCGGCACGGCATTTCCAATTTGCCACATAGCCTTTTTCATTGAACCTTCAAAAATAAATGAATCCGGGAAACTTTGCAATCTAGCCATTTCACGAGCTGAAATAACGCGATTGAGATAAGGATGAATATGAGTGCCACCGTGATTTTCTTTAACAGTCATACTGGGTTTTCCCGGATACTGTCGCTTGAAAGCATCGGCGTAGCTTTCGTACAAGGAACCGCCTGGTGGAACTTTAGAAAGTCTTTCCATGTACTCAACAGAATGACGAGTCCATTCGTGGTTAATTTCTGGTATGGGAGTATACTCTGGTAAATCATCAATTGCTGACTCAATCGCTTTGTATTGTTCGGGCAACAATTGCGGCTTGGGATAGGGATTTTGCATCCCGAATCTATTGGCAATAAAAATGGCTCGCGGCCGGATTTGCGGGACTCCATAGGTGGCTGATTCCAGAACAGCAACGGAAACGTGGGGATAGCCAATTTCCTGAAAAGCCTCGCAAATGGCTTGCTTAACCGCTCCTTTTTGTATAGTCAATATTCCGGGTACGTTTTCCATGACAACATACCAAGGACGTATTTCAGAGACTACGCGGACAAACTCTCTAAATAAGCGATTTCGAGGGTCGTTGGGGTCGCGTTTTCCTGCAACTGAGAAGCCTTGACACGGCGGGCCGCCTACAACAACATGAATTTCTGGCGAACCAATTTCAGCGAGCCACTTTTGGGGATTTAAGTTTTTTATATCGTCGCACAAGTGATGGCAATCGGGAAAGTTTTTTGTGTGAGTTGCCGAGGCTATGGGATTAATTTCAACGCTTGCTACTGGTCGAAAACCTGCTTGCAATAAACCTTGGGTCATGCCGCCCGCACCGCAAAAAAGATCGACAAATGTATAGTCTGATTTTGGCAGTGACTGAGATTCAATATCAATGAATATCTTGTAGGGATCGCAGTCATTTGCTTCTAGTTCGCGTTGGATGCGTTCGTAACGCCCTAATTTTGCTTTCTTCTGCTTTTTGGCAGGAATTGGTTCTTTTTCGTTTGAGAATAAAGACAGTTGTATTGCTTGCATTTTATATTTTTTTACTGCGTTCTATCAGATGTTGCCCACTTGGGGCAGGTGTAGGGCTCGATCGCACTTGGAGTCGGAGAGTGCGATCGTCTCACATATTGCACCATTCTCGCTTAAAAAACCCGACGACCTGTTCCACAAAGAGTGAATTTTCTTGGGGGTGAACCCCAGAGTCCGCCCATAAAAGGCTGATTGAGAAAGGTGCAATATCTCAGTTGTCAGGCAGTATTGTCGTCAAAAACCCGGTTTCTGAGTACCCGCGCGTCGATTTTCAGCTTTTAGAGAGATGTAAAAACTTCCCCGATCGCTACACTATTAAGTAGGAACTCAGCAATTTTGGAGAAGAGGTGAATTGAAATTCGTTTCCGACCCGCAAATAAAAGTTAAAATCCGCAAAATGAAAGAGCGGGTGCGGTGGCAAGAACAGTCGATCGTCGATCGGGGAATCGACCAAACTCGGATGGTTTTGGAATCTCCAACCACCGACTCTCCAGAGTTTTCGTTTTTAGTCGTAGGCGACAGCGGCACGGGCAATCACCGCGGCTACAATCCCCAGCGGCAGATTGCCGAACTGATGGTCTCGGAGCGCGAAACTTGCCGTTTCGTCCTCCACACGGGCGATGTAGTTTATCTCGTTGGTTCCAGCGAATATTACTTGCAAAACTTTATTCGCCCCTACCGAGAATTTATAGTCGGCGGCGAGCATCCCTCTCGGATTGCCTACGATCGCATGGTGTTTAATTTTCCGTTTTTGCCAGTACCGGGAAACCACGACTATTACGACTTGCCGATAGTCTACGGCATTCTCTCGGCCACAGCCTTACCGCTGCGGCGGCTGTTGGGTTCCAAGTTGGATCTCGATGTCGGCTGGCACGGTTCCGATCGCGGAAATGCCTACGCCAAAGCGTTTCTCGACTACCTGCAAGCTCACAAAATACCGGGAGAACTCGATCGCCACCTAGACGCCCACTACACCGCCAGCACCAGCACAGGCCGCTGCCTCCGCTACCAACCCGGACGCTTTACCCGCTTACCCAACCGCTACTACACCTTCCGCAGCGGCGGCATCGACTTCTTAGCCCTCGACTCCAACACCTTCAACGAGCCCTTACCAATCCCGAAAACCAAACAGGGCGACATCCGCCGCCAGAATTTGGAACTCGATCGCCAGAAGTTGGAACAAGAAAAATTGGCAATGATCGAAATGTGCGATCGGCTCAACCCCGAAATTCCCGAGGAAGACGAACAGCTAGACGACTTGGGCGCCAAGTTAGAGCAAGTTGACGAAATGTTGATGGATATTGACAAACAACTGTCATCCCATAAAACAGCCGCCACAGATGTTGAACAGCTCGAGTGGCTAAAAAAAAGGCTGATTAACTCTTGGCGCGATTCCGAGGTGCGGGGGCGGGTAATTTACCTGCACCATCCCCCCTACGTGACCGAGGCGACAAAGTGGAATCAAGCTCAAACTTTGGCGGTTCGGTTGCGATTGCGCGAGGTGCTTGACGGGGTGGCCGATGCTGTTGGGGATGTGGCGCGGGGGCGTCCGCTAGTAGATTTGGTGCTGACGGGCCACGCTCACTGTTTGGAATACCTGCGGACTGGGGATACTGGACACGGTGACTCTGGGATTAATTGGATTGTCTGCGGGGGAAGCGGCCACAGTCTCCGCCGCCAGCGCCCGGAAGGGCCGATGTTGCAGGAACCATTGAGTCCAGAAGCTTATCGCTTGGCGCGTGAGGGCGGACGATCGGAAAAAGCCGCGCGGCGGGTAGCGGAATCTTTGCTATTTGTCGGCCGCAGCGGTCAAGGTTCCCACAAACGCCGTCCTTATTCGTGTTTGCGGATTGATGTTCTCGATGGATGTCCCCCGAAGTTCCGCATCCGACCTATGGTTGTCGAACGATTTGAGGGGAAATGGCAGGAGATATCGATCGAACCTTTTGTGATTTAACTTTCGTTTTTCTGCAAGTCTCGATCGCCCCTAAAAAGGTGGACTTTGACCGATTCCGGTTCCCCCTTTTTTAAGGTTAGGGGGGATCGAAAGCGGAATAATCGCACAAATACTCGTATCAATTTAATTCAGGACAAAAATTCAATGATTGCTAACTTAACCGCCACCGGCTGGGAAATTATTTACCACCGCGCCCACGCTTTACTCGCCGCCCAACTTGGCGGACAGTGGAAGCGCTCGAAATCTCCGGTTCGCCTCTACGAAACCATAGCGGCGATTTCGCATCACGACGATTTGGAGAAAGAGTGGGAAGAAAATATTTTGACTGAAGCGGGCGCGCCCTTTGATTTTACCTTGCAGACGGAAACTTCTCTGCCGAAAATTAAAGCCATGACGGAGAATTCCCTATATCGCGGTAGGTGGGTAGCAATGCTGATTTCTATGCACATGAGCTATCTCAATGAAGGAAAGCGGGGAGAGTCGAAGGAACTCGACGAGTTTTTGGACAAACAACTGGAAAATCAAAAAAAATGGCAAAAAGAGTTGAATATTTCCGAGGATGATGCTAAGGCAGCTTATGCTTTTTTCCAGTGGTGCGATCGGCTATCATTAATTCTTTGCAGCCGCGAGTTACCCGCAGGAGAACGAGCTTTAGAAATTAGTGTCGGCCCGGACGGCAAGCGCTACGATATTGTACAGCACAGCAACGAACTCGTGACTGTAACTCCTTGGCCTTTTGAAGAAGATAAGTTTACTGTGAACGTCGAAGCGTGCCTTTTGGATAAAGTCAAGTTCGACAGCAACCAGGAAATCAAGGAAGCCTTGCACAAAGCTCCCCGCGAAGTCTTAGAGTGGACTTTTGTCAAGTCTTAATTAAACCTCTCGCACAAATACTGCACCGTTCTAGGTGTGTAGCGAGAACTTCAGTTTTATCGAGTTTTATGAGGACTGAAGTTCTCGCTACACACCAATTTGATTGTTGGCGATTTACCGGACATAATATTATCAATGAGTCCTTACCAATTACCCATTACCAATTACCAAATATGGAACGTTCAGCTTGCCTAATTTTCAATCCCGTCGCCGGTAACAGCGACCCCGACCAAGACTTAGCTAGAATTCAGGAACTTTTAGAGCCTTTTATTGACTTAGACATTCGGCTGACAACCCCAGAATTAGACGCAGATCAAATCGCCCGCGAAGCAGTTGCTAGGGGAGTTGAGGCAATTATTGCTTGCGGGGGCGACGGCACATTATCCGCAGTTGCTGGGGCGATTGTCAGCACCAATATTCCTTTAGGAATTATTTCGCGGGGAACTGCTAATGCTTTTGCTAATGCTTTAGATATTCCGAATACAATTGAAGCCGCCTGCGAAAATATTTTGGGAGGGTTGACGCGGGTGGTGGATGCGGCGATTTGCAACGATGAAATGCCGATGGTTTTGTTAGCCGGAGTGGGTTTTGAGGCGGAAACCGTCGAACTAGCCGATCGCGAAATGAAGAATCGCTGGGGAATGCTGGCTTACATTCTTTCAGGAATTAAACAGTTAAACAATTTAGAAAGATTTGAAGCCGAAATCGAAACCGAAGATAGAATTATCAGCCTTACTGCTGTGGCCGTCACCGTGGCGAATGCAGCGCCACCTACTTCCATTTTAGCTCAAGGCCCGGCGGGGATTGTTTTTGATGACGGCTTGCTGGACGTAACGCTGGTTGCACCTCAGAATAAAGCAGGGGCGATCGCAGCTTCTTATCACCTATTGCAAACAGCTTTGAGCGGCAATCCTACAGATCGCGACGACATCGGTTATTTGCGGGCAAAAAAAATAAAAATTACTACCGATCCGCCTCAAAAAGTGGTTTTAGACGGGGAAATCATCGGTATGACTCCGGTTTCAATTGAGTGCGTTCCGGGAGGTTTAACTATTTTTGTACCGCGAATTGAAGAAGAGCCAGTGGTAGAAAAACTCACGGGTTTAGCGGACATCGAAATTACATTGAAACCCGTAACTTAAAATTTTTAGCTACACAAATAAAAAGAAAGACCGCGCGGGCGGTCTTTCTTTTTTAGGCGTCTAAAATTTGGCGAATGCGACGCTCCAAACGTTCGAGATCGAGTCCGCCTTCATCGCGGCTGATGCGGCGCACGGTGACGTTAACATTGCTCAAATCTGCCAGCAAATCTTGCAGGATTTCTTGTTGCTGCCGAGCTTGAGTTATTTCGCGCGGTTCCTGCACCAAATCACGAACAATTGTATCTTCGGCGCGTGAAGCAACGATCGGGTCTGCTTCGCCGTCTACGTGTACGAAAGTGCGCCGACCAGGCCCCCGTTCTTCTTCAATTGGTATTACTGCTGTTACTCGATCGGAGCGTACATATTTGCCAAACCCCAGGTGGACTAAGACAGAAGATTGTATTTTCATAGATAGCAACTTTTATTTGTTAGTTATCTATATTTTAACTTTTGCACTATGATATAACAACTAATATCCGAGCTATTTACACTACAATATGTGTCGGTATTTTCTATATTTAATCGTTGTCAATTTTACTAAAAAATGCTAACTTAATTAACTGGATATAACTTACAAGCCGTGGGTCAGAAACCGGGTTTTTTACGAAAATACTTCGCTCCTACCAGCAGATTCGGTAAAAAACCGGTTTCTTTGGTCGGAGCGCGTAAATCCTGTTAACATAAAATTAGAGCAGTTTGCGATACGCAGCGCATTTCAGGGACACAGCCTACCGATTCTAGATTTGAGCATTACTTCCACGGAAAAACAGGAAAGCCTAAATCATGCTAATTAGTCTCGACTTAGTTATCAGCCTCCTGACGACAATTCCCTTCGGCACCATCAAAGACAAGTTTCAGCGCAATGAAAGTGTCATCAAAATCTTAAAAAGATTTAACCTCGACCCCGATGCTCCGCCCGCAGATTTTAGCGGAGTTTATGTTTATACTTTAGTAGAGTACGGCGCTGGCAAACCCAAGCAGATTTTAGAACTGTTTCGCCAAAAAGAGATTGAATCAGCATTTCGCAAAGCTTTCGAGTCCGATAGCCCAGCCATTTTAATTCAAGCAGGCGATGAATATCTGAATAAGAGTGCTTTAGGCAAAGAAATTCGAGATTTAGGCATTGACCCCAGACGGGAATTCATGGCATTTGCCGCCGTGTTTATGGAAGTAGCAAAGCGGACGCGGACGCTGGGAGATGTGATGATGGGAAATTCGATCGCCTCTTTGCAAAAACGCCTATCTATGGTAATGGATCGCATCGAACGCCTCCCCACTATCGAAGGAATTCGCACCGAGTTTGCACGACTGGAAGCTGAAGATTATCCCGCACTTCCCGCCGCAGCATCAACTAATATTCAAAAGTCTCAAGCTTTTATTTTATCACAACAAGTTCGCGGGTGGTTTGAAACATTAAGTTATAAGTTTGAAACCTATCAAATCTCGGAAGATAACTATTTTGAATGGATTATCAATGTCCCCGTCAGACGCAATCGGTACGATCGCATTTTAGTGCGCGGAATTGCCGGAGAAGCGGGACTCAGGGATATCTCAGCTTTGCGCGAGTCGGTAGAAAGACAGCGCACCGATGAAGGGTGGTTAGTCACAGCCCGCCGCATCAGTCGCGCCGCGCGGGATGAGATAGAGAAAGCCGAAAATCGTAATTTAGCTTGTTATACTTTCGATGAATTGCTCGACCAAGATGCCGATTTTACCGCTTATCTGGATTGGCTAGAAAAAGAAATAACCAGCAGAGAAATTGATGCCAAATATGTGCCGCTAGCCTGTACGAAAGAAGAAATTGATCCCGATACTCACCGCAAGATAGGCGTGAGTCATTATGACGGGCGAGATGGCTGGATCGAAGGTTATATTGACCTGTGGTTAGAAGACCCAGTAAAAGAACATATTTCAGTTTTAGGAGAATTTGGAACCGGGAAAACTTGGTTTGCGATGCACTATGCTTGGATGGCGCTACAACGCTACCGAGATGCTCAAAAGCGCGGCTTAGAACGTCCGCGTTTGCCGTTAGTAATTCCTTTGCGAGATTACGCCAAAGCAGTGAGTGTCGAGTCGCTATTTTCCGAGTTTTTCTTTCGGAAGCACGAGATACCTTTGGCGGGTTATTCTGCCTTTGAACAACTCAATCGCATGGGCAAGTTTCTGTTGATTTTCGATGGTTTTGATGAAATGGCCGCTAAGTGCGATCGGCAAGAAACCATCAACAACTTCTGGGAACTAGCAAAAGCCGTGGTTCCTGGCGCAAAAGTCATCCTCACTTGCCGTACCGAACACTTTCCTGAAGGCAAGGAAGGACGGGCATTGTTCAATGCAGAACTGCAAGCATCAACAACGATTTTAACAGGCGAAACTCCCCAATTTGAAGTCTTAGAATTAGAGAAATTTAACGACGAGCAAATTGGGCAAGCGCTGTCATTTCAAACAGAAGCCGCGACTGTCGAAAAAGTGATGGGAAACCCGCAGTTATTGGATTTAGCGCGCCGCCCGGTGATGACCGAGTTAATTTTGGAAGCATTGCCCGATATTGAAGCTGGAAAACCCGTGGATATGTCGCGAATCTATCTGTATGCGGTGCGGCGGAAAATAGAGAGAGATATCAAAGCAGAACGGACTTTTACTTCTTTGGCAGATAAGCTTTACTTTTTGTGCGAGTTATCGTGGGAAATGCTGTCAACCAACCAAATGAGCCTGAATTATCGCGGTTTTCCCGATCGCATTCGCAGCTTGTTTGGTTCCGTCGTCCAAGAAGAAAAAGACTTAGACCACTGGCACTACGACATGATGGGTCAAACGATGCTGATCCGCAATGCAGATGGCGATTATGCTCCGGCGCACCGTTCGTTATTAGAGTTTTTTGTCGCTTATAAATTTGCAGCAGAATTGGGAGTTTTGGCGGCAGATTTTACCGAATTAGTTGCGCCGGAACAGTCTTGTTTAGATCGTAATGCAGCGCCTCAATTATACACTTGGTCAAATTATTGTCGGCTTCAGGCCCAGAAGAGAAATAACAACGAACTTATCGCACCTTTGAAAGGATTTGTTGCTGAAGATTTAGGTCAACTTCTTCAGAGTTTCGGACAAGCACCACTGACGAAAGCAGTCATGGATTTGTTGTTGCCGATGCTAGTAGGGGCGGTGTCCCCGTGCCCGCCCGCCCCTGGTTTAGGGGCAACCACCGAAAGAGGGGCAACCACGGGGGGATTGCCCCTACTCGAAATTATAGAAGCAACGCGAGGTAAAACTGAAAGCGAGGTGGGTTATGTGGGAGGGAATGCGGCAACTCTGTTGTTAAAAAAGGACAAGACTGCTTTAGAAGGAAAAGACCTCTCTAGTGCCGTTATTTTAGGTGCTGATTTTACAAATGCTAGTCTGCGCCGCGTCAATTTTGCTGAAGCAAATTTAGCTAATTCTACCTTTACTAAAATCTTCAGCAGCGTGCGATCGGTCATATTTAGTCCCGATGGCAAACTGTTAGCTACAGGTGATACTGATGGCATAGTTCGCTTGTGGGAAGCTAGCAGTTGCAGAGAAATATTGACCTGTAAAGGACATACCAACGTGGTGGAGTCAGTCGCCTTTAGTCCTGACGGTAAGATACTTGCTAGCGGGAGTTATGAAAATACAATCAAGTTATGGGATGTCAAGACTGGTGAATGTTTAAAAATTTTGCAGGGACATACCGGATCGGTAATGTCAGTCACCTTCAATCCTGATGGAAATATACTCGCTAGCGGGAGTTTTGATGGCGCGATCAGGTTATGGGATATTCACACGGGTGAATGCTGCAAAATTTTGCAAGACCATACTAAAGTTGTATTTTCAGTGGCTTTCCATCCTGCTGGTGAGATGTTAGCCAGTGGAAGTGGCGACACAACAGTAAGGCTGTGGAATGTCGGTACTGGTGAATGCCTCAAAATTTTGTACGGTCATACTAAAAACGTGTTTTCAGTAGCTTTCCATCCTGCGGGTGAAATACTTGCTAGTGGCAGCAGCGAAAAAACAGTGAAACTGTGGGATATCAGTAGCGGTGAATGTCTCAAAACTTTGGAGGGACATGGCGATCGAGTACGGTCAATAGCCTTCAGTCCTTCGGGCGAAATACTCGCAAGTGGAAGTCACGATCGAACTGCAAAGCTGTGGGATATCCGCACTGGAGAATGCTTGAATACTTTGCAAGGACATAGCAATCAAGTAGGGTCAGTCGCCTTCAGTCCAAACGGTGAAATACTTGTTAGCGGTAGTTACGATAAAACGCTGAGGCTGTGGGATATCGACAGCGGTGAATGCTTGAATACACTGCAAGGGCATCGCAATCAAGTAATATCGATCGCCTTCAGTCCAAACGGTAAAATACTTGCTAGCGGCGATGACGAACAAACTGTCAAGCTGTGGGATGTCAGCAGTGGTAAGTGCCTCCAAATTTTGCACGGGCACCTCGATCGGGTAAACTTAGTTGCCTTCAATCCTTCGGGTCAAATACTTGCCAGCGCTAGTTATGACCAAACACTGAAACTGTGGGATATTCGCAGTGGTGAATGCCTTCATACTTTGCCAGAATTTGGCAATGAAACACGATCGATCGCCTTCAGTCCAAATGGTGAAATACTTGCGAGTGCAGGTTATGACCAAACGGTGAGGCTGTGGGATATCGGTACTGGCGAATGCCTCAAAACGTTGCACGGACATAACAATTATGTATACTCGGCTGCTTTCAGTCCTTTGGGCGAGATATTTGCCAGTGAAGGTTTGGACGGAACGGTGAGGCTGTGGGATATCCATACTGGTGAATGCCTCCAAATATTGCAGGGGCATACGGATTGGGTACGCGCGATTACCTTTAGCCACAACGGTGAAATACTTGCCACTGGAAGTATCGATCGAACAATTAGACTATGGGATGTCCGCAGCGGTGAATGCCTTCAAATCTTACAGGGGCATACTGATTGGATACGTTCAGTTGCCTTTAGTTCTTCTAGTGAAATAGTTGTTAGTGGAAGTGTCGATGGAACGGTAAGATTATGGGATATCAGTACAGGTGAATGTCTCAAAATTTTGCAAGATCATACCAGTAGAATTAACTCTGTTGCCTTCAGTTCAAATGGAAAAATCATTGCTGCTTGTAGTCGGGATGGCACAATTAGAATTTGGGATTTTGAGACTGGTGAGTGCCTCAAAATACTTAAAAGTGACAGACCTTATGAGGAGATGAATATCACGGGCGTTACGGGTTTAACTGAAGTTGAGAAAGCCACGCTCAAAGCTTTAGGGGCTGTTGAAAATTAATCATTGCAAAGGAGGAAGTATGCAGTCAGCAATACGGATTACAACCAAAGTTATTGCAGGAAATAAACTTGAAATTCAAGTGCCGCCTGGATCTGTGGGCGAAGAGGTTGAAGTTTTTGTGATGAGACCAGAAAAGCCTTGCAAAACTTTTTTTGATAGTTTGAATAGGTTTTCTGACGACTTTATGCTAGTCAGAGATCAATTGTCTTTGGAGACGAGAGAGGCTTTTGAATGAAATTTTTGCTAGATTAGGACTTACGCACGGGTAACAAGAAACCGGGTTTTTTTCGAGAATACTTCGTTGAGGCCAGCAGAAATGGCCAAAAACCCGGTTTCTAACGTAGCCTACTGACTAAACTGTTGAGCGTAGTAGCCAGCATAGCGATCGCCCTTTTCGAGCAATTCCTCATGCGTCCCCGATTCCACAATTCTGCCTTTTTCCAAAACTAAAATGCGATCGGCTCTCCGCACAGTCGCCAAACGATGAGCGATAATAAACACAGTGCGATCGCGCATCAATCTTTCCAGCGCCTCCTGCACTAAACCTTCGGATTCCGAATCCAGCGCCGATGTCGCTTCATCCAAAATCAATATTCTCGGATCAAGCAAAACTGCACGGGCGATCGCAATTCTTTGTTTCTGTCCCCCAGATAAATTTACACCCCTTTCTCCTACCCAAGTTTGATAACCGTCGGGAAACTCACTAATGAATTGATGAGCGTTAGCAATCTCCGCAGCTTTTTGCACATCTTTCAGTTCATAATAAGATCGCCCAAAAGCAATATTTTGAGCAATTGTACCCGAAAATAAAATCGTTTCTTGCGGTACAATTCCGATTTGCCTCCGCAGAGTATTTAAGGTGACATCTTGAATATCAATACCGTCAATTAAAATCTGTCCCGCTTGCGGATCGTAAAATCTGGGTAACAAGTTTACTAAAGTAGTTTTACCCGCACCGGATGCACCCACGAGAGCAATCATTTCTCCGGGAAGCACCAACAAACTCATGTTTTGCAGAATGGGTGTCTCTGAGTTATAGGCAAAATTAATATTGCGGTATTCGACTTTTCCGGTAACATGGGGAAGTTCAATTGCACCCGGTTTTTCGACTACAGCGGGTTCAATTGCTAATAGTTCAAAAATGCGATCGCTAGAAGCTTCTCCCTGCTTAAAATCCCCGTAATTAGCAGTTGTAATAGCGATGGGATCAATTAAAAGTGCCACCGCTGCGATATAACTGATAAATTGAGTACCTGTGAGGTTTCCTTGAGAAATTTGCCAACCTCCCAGGAAAAAGAGCAAAATCACGCTCATCGCTTCCAGAAAGCCAACTACAACGAACTGAAGTGCTTTTATTCTTTCTGACAAATACTTAGCGCGGCGGTTTTGTTCTGCTTCTTCTGCAAAGCGGGCAATTTCGTAGTCTTCAGCCACAAATGCTTTGATTAAACGAATGCCGCTGAATACTTCTGTCAGCAAAGCGGATAAATCAGAAATGCGATTTTGACTTTGGCGCGAGTAACTCAGCAGTCTTTCGCCAAACCAGCCAATTAAGATAGCCATCAGCGGTGCAATAATTAATGCACCCAAGGTTAATTGCCAGTTGAGATAAATCATATATCCCAGAACCGCAATTAGCTGCAAAACACAAGGGATAAACTGATGAAAAAATTTATTTACGACTTCGCCAATGCGGTCAATATCTTCGGTGAGGCGGTAGGATAAGTCTCCGGTTTTGGCAGTTTCAAAGTAGCCGATATTGAGTTTTTGCAGGTGGGAGTAGACTTTTTTGCGAATTTCTAAAGCAATAGTCAAAGCAGCTTTTGCCATCAGCGTATCTTGACCGTACTGGGCTGTACCGCGAATTAGAAAGATAATGGCGCTGAGTGCAGCAATTTGAGCGAACCCTTGTAAATCTCCTTTGCCTATAAATTTTGCTGTTTCGCCAACTAGCCACGCTATAATCGGCCAAAATATGGTAAATACTACGGTACAAGCTAATGCTTTACCGATGGTTTGTTTTTGGGGACGGAGGTAGGGTAAGATTTGCCAGTATGTCGATCGAGTTTTCAAGATATTTTGCCCTCGCAAATTCTGTTTTTGGGGATCTCTGCAAGAATATTCAAACTTCGATCCTCCCTAACCCCCCTTCATAAGGGGGGGACAAGATTATTATTCAAAGTCCCCCTTTTGAAGGGGGATTTAGGGGGATCTCTGCGTAAGTCATAGAGATATCTGAGCCAAAACATGATAACAGCGATCGGACAAATCTCAACAATCATTCTTCACCGAAAGCATCCGGGATATAAAGCCCCCGGATTCATCCGTGGGTTAACTGTCCAATTCTTCAATCTAAAATCTAAAATCTAAAATCTAAAATCATTCTTGACCGTCGGCATGAGTAGCCTGTACTTTAGCCCCCGCGACAACTTCGCCCCGAAAGGCGGCTGACTGTCCGGGTGCAAGAGTAACTGGTTCAGCGTAGATAAATCCGTTGTCAATTAAATTGCCTGACTCGTCCAAAACTTCATAATTGACTTTGACATTCTTGATTATTTTGCAGCCTTGATTAAGGACTTGACCGCTGAAAAAGTTGCCGTCATAATTAGTCGCCGCAATAGACACTTTCGCAGCAATGTTGGAACCGGGAATGCAAGTTTGGGAATTTCCTAAAGAGGGCTGTTTCTCGCATAACTTGCCTAAGTCTACTGTTTTGCCGTCGGGGGTTTTCATGTAGCAAAACGGCTCGTCAATTTCGGAGTTTTGGGCAATTGTATTTGTAGCGTATGCTATCAAAGGGCTAGCTGATATCGGGGACATTAGTAAACTAGAGAAAGCTAGTGTTAAATGTAAATAAATCATGCTTTTTTAGGCAAGTTAGGAAATTAATTGCTACAATACAATACAGCTAAAATTTAGGCTAGCATATCTATATTTAGGGGTCGTCGCACTCACGCTGCATAGTGCTATGATAAGACATCAAACTTTAGAAAGTAAAGTAAAGTCATTGTCGTTACTCAAGATAACCCACGACAAAAAATGTTAGAACTGATTGTGGTGTTCTTGAGCAGGAAAGGAGAGCACTTGACCTCATCCCACGTTCTCAAAATTGTAGCGACTGCCGGCAAGCGGGCCGAGGTTGAGGGGAAAGTTTCGCCGCACTGGCTAAGGCATTCTCCCGCCAGTCAAGCATTGAATAGGGGCGTGCCCATCCACTTGGTGCAAGCAACATTGGGACACAGCTAAATTGAGACGACGGGTCGCTATCTTCACGCGAACCCTGCTGATAGTAGCGGGTTGCATCTGCTGGTTTAGGACTAGGGCAGCAGAACTATAACTGCTTTCTCCACTACATCTTTTACAACAGGGCGATCGCTATCAGTATATAGCAATCCTAAATGATTTGCGTAATTATTGTAGGGGCAATCCCCCCGTGGTTGCCCCGATAGATAGGGGGTAGGCACTCTTAGCACTACCCCTACAAATTTATCTGATTGATTTAGGATTGCTATACTGCGTTGGAGTCTTCATCAACTGCTTTCAAGTGATGTCAATGCTAGGGCAACACGCGACGCTATTGAAAAACTCCTAAAAGGGAAGTGATGGACGGGTACGGTCAAAAGTTATTCTGTTCTACCCGATCGCACGCCTGGAATTTTGAGGCGGATACGGTAAAGACCATTACTTGCAGTGGGGCCATTGCATTTTTTAAGTAAACTCGGCGAGATCGGGGCTGTAATCTTTAGCCGATATCAGATGCCAATTGGTATTACCAACTAGCCTTAAGACCTGCTCGTGATACTGTACCAAAGTCGGACGGTGACCGACACTGATAAAGGCAGTTCCTGTTTCTTTGAGCAACTGATAGAGCCGTCTCTCGTTAGCCACATCCAATGCACTCGTTGATTCATCCAAAATAGCGTAGCGAGGTTTAGTCAGCAGTAGGCGTGCAAATGCTAACCGTTGTTGTTCTCCTAGTGACAAAACATCAGCCCATTCCAATTCCACATCAAATCCACCTACCCGTTCTGGCAAATGGGAAAGATTGACTTGTGCGAGTATTTCGTGCAGTTGTTCATCAGTAACTTGACCGCTGGTGTTGGGATATAGCAATTGGCTGCGTAAGTCCCCTAGCAGCATATAAGGCCGTTGGGGCAAAAACAGCGTTTCCTCCGGTTTAGGACGGACAATGCAACCCGTACCCGCATTCCACAATCCTGCGATCGCTCGCATTAACGAACTCTTGCCAGCGCCAGAAGGTCCAACAATCAAGACGCTTTCACCGTGCCCCACCTTGAAAGATAAATCTCTAACTAAGATTCGCTCATAGTTAGGCGTCTCTAAGGTAACCCGTTCGAGGGCTAGATAGTGCTGTTCCACAACATCAATCGTTGCCATGCCGGCTCGAGGTGCTGCCATTTGCTCGGACAGAACCCGATCAAATGTTCCTAAACGATTAATCTGAGTTGTAAAGTTAGTTAGCATATCAAAATTCTCGGCAATAAAGCCCAGGGCACTTAAAATAGACACAAACGCTCCAGAAGCTTGCGTTACCTGCCCAAAATCTATCTGACCCGCAAAGTATCGAGGAGCTAAAAAAACTATAGGTAAATTTGTAAATATCATCCCGGTTCCTTGGGTAAAGAGACCAAGGTTACGCTGCAAGACAATCAGGTTATTAAAATTATTCAAAACTTCATTGAATCGCTGTGATACTGCACTATATTCACGCTCTTCACCTCGGTAAAATGCGATGGATTCACTATTGTCTCGAAGATGAACCAAACTATAGCGAAAATTTGCTTCTCGTTGTAACTGATTGAACTTTAATCTACTTAATCTCTTCCCTATAAAGATAGTGAAAATAGTTTTAAAACCAGCCAGTATAAATACAACTAAAGTCAGTGCCTTGTCAATTGTAAAGAGAACGCCGAGAAAAGAAATTATTGTGACAACTTGGTTGAATAATAATCCCCAAATATCAATATTTTGCTTAACAAACAAATTAACGTCTTCAGCTAAACGCTGATCGGGATTATCAACCTTATCATTGAACTTAATTTTGTAGAAACCTTGATTGCTAAAATATTTCTTCAGTAAGTGATTCGTTAGCCACTTTCGCCAGTAGAGTTGCAGTACATTTTGCGAATAGAAGAAGAAAACCATAATGGGCGTGAATATGGCAAACAGACCCAATAGCATCAGCCACATCTTATAGAAGTCTGAAACATTCTTTCCCGTGACTGCATTCATCAAGTCCCGCATAATATAGCTCTGGACTATGCTCACAGCATTGAAACCTAGCATTAATAATATTACGAGGGCGAACAACCCCCTAGCTCCCCATTTTTCTCTGGAAAAGAAGTAGGGGTTTGCGATCGACCAAAACTGCTTTACCGACTGCTTCAATTGATTCATCTTTTCTTATGGGTAGGAAAAATTGTGCTTTGGTGGAAACTACCTGTAGCGGATGGGGCAATTCTCATCGTTCATGTCCATCAGCGACACCTGGTATGGGTGATGCTCCCGTGGTACTTCCCTAATGATGCTCGGATAACTTCAGGATTTCTATCTTAAGGTAGATGACAAATCTTAAACATCAGTAATTTTACTGATTTAACGGAACTTAACCGGCACACGGGGTAAGTTCCGTCTGAAACCATTGCGAGGTGAGACTTGCCCGGAGCCTCCAAGTCTTTTACATAAATACAATCTCTTACAACCCTTATGTGGCTGGGTTTTTGCTTAAATTCATCCTCGAACAATACTCTCGCCCTAAATATTGAGAAAATCTTAAATACATGACTACGGTTTGTCGGCAGTCAAGTCGCTAAAACCGAGACGGGAAAAAGAATACAGCCCCCAGAACTACCCCCGCAGGGGGTAAGTTCCGATTTAACTCCTCGCTCCTGTTGTCCCCCGCTATAACTGTACCCAGTTTAGCGGTGGGATGAAAGGCAGGGAGATTGTAGGTACGGAAATCTCCAAATCTTTATCGATGTCGCTGTTTTACTGGAATGTGTATAATACAGTAAGGAGGTAATGAGATGCTGCATACTGCCATCAAGGTTCGACTTGATCCAACATTAGAGCAACAAGCCCTACTGTCTCAGCACTTTGGCTGTGCCAGATGGTGGTGGAACTATGCTCTAAACAAGTCAATTGAGACTTACAAAGAAACGGGTAAAAGCCTTGGTCAGTCAGCACTCAATGCCTTTTTACCCAAACTCAAGAAAGCCGAAGAAACACTTTGGTTGTCTGAATGCTATAGCCAAGTTTTGCAAGCAACAACGCTCAACCTCACAACTGCCTATAAAAACTTTTTTGCAGGTCGTGCTAGGTTCCCGCGCTACAAGTCAAAGCATGATAAGCAATCGATTCAGTATCCTCAAAATGTCAAGGTACTTGATGGGTTTGTTCAGTTTCCGGGCAAAGTCGGCAAAGTTAAAGCCAAGTTGCACAGGAACATAGAAGGAACAATCAAAACCGTAACGGTTAGCTTAGATCCTTCTGGGAAATACTTTGCCTCAATATTGACGGAGAGTGAAGGCGACAATCCGACTGTTTCAACGGCAGGCAAAGTAATTGGAATTGACTTGGGATTGACTCACTTTGCTATTACGAGCAATGGCTGCAAAGTCTCCAAGTATGATCGCCCCAAGCATCTAGCCAAACACGAGAAAAACCTCAAACGCAAGCAACAAAAGCTAGCTAAAAAACAGAAAGGAAGTAATTCAAGGAACAAAGCCAAAAAGACTGTAGCTAAAGTGTACGAACGGGTAACTAAATCCCGTCAGGATTTTCTACATAAGCTTTCGAGAAAGCTCGTCAATGAAAACCAAGTTGTCGTAGTAGAGAATCTTAATGTCAAAGGCATGGTATGCAATCACAATTTAGCTAAAGCCATATCTGATGCGGGATGGGGAATATTTGTCAATTTCCTAGCTTACAAGCTAGAGAAAAAAGGTGGTAAGTTGGTTGAAATTGACCGTTGGTTCCCCAGCTCCAAGCTCTGCTCTAATTGCTATTACCAGATTGATAAGCTACCGCTTGATATTAGGAAGTGGACTTGTCCTAATTGCGGTACTCGTCATGACCGTGATGGTAATGCTGCAATAAACATTAGAGCGGAAGGCATCAGGATACTACAGACGGATGGAACAGCCGTTTTTGCTAACGGAGGGGAAGTAAGACCAAAGATTGGACGCAAGTCTGTTCTGAGGCATTCCTCCGTGATGTTAGAAGCCGACACTATAATCGTTTCGATTTAGTGTGGGTAGTTCACAATCAGTAAAATGGCTTTAAGCTGTTGGGCATCTAAATTGTATTTTTGGGCGGGCTAGAAGCCAGCCCACAAGAATTAGATGCACGGGCTAGGAGCAACGGCCAACAAGAATTAGATGTACACCTTACGAGATTATCTAATACTCGGCTTTCTATTGCCAAGATTCCGCGCTCCGGGAATTTTCCGGCTGGGACGGCGAGTGTTCAAATTACTCGCAGTTCGAGCATTCAAAGCATCAGCAGAAGGTATCAAACCCAAGTCTTGCAAAATTTCAACAGCCGCCCTTTGTCCAGTTTCGCAACCGCCTTCCATGTAACCTTGATTTTCCAGCGAAGTGTGTTCTCCGGCAAAATATAAATTGCCAACTCGTTCGCCTTCAACGCCGTACATTTGCGTCCACTGTCCGACTAAATAGCAGGAATAAGAACCTTTAGAAAAGCGTTCTCCCGGCCAATAAGCTCGCACAGCTTTGCCCGATCGCAAATTTCTCACTCCGGGAAAAACTCTTTCAAATTGGTTCAAAAATCTTTGTGCTTGGTCTTCGGGAGTTCCGGCACCGATCGACAAACCCTGCTTTCCTCCTGTAAAATTAGTAACTAAACCGTTAGGAGTAGGGGCGAAAGGCGTAGCTTCCCAGGTACTCTGGAATCCTAAATCGCTATAAACAGAAGCAGTCGATCGATAAGGTTCCCGCCAAATTCGGCTGCGGTAGCCAGTAATTAACTTAGAATTAGTACCGTAACCCAACTGCTCGATCGCCCTACGCTTCGGTTGGGGCAAAGGTACGTTAATTTTAACGTCTCGCAGAGTGCTGAACGGCAAAGTTAACAAAACTCGCTCGTAAGTGCGCTCGAAGGCGCTTTGTCCCGATCGCAAATTTACCCGATAGCGGCCATCCGGCAAAAGAGTAATCGCTTCCAAAACAGTCCCCGCCTCGATCGAACCAGACAATTGACCCGCCAAACGGTTGATAATTTGACTATTACCGCCGTCAATTTGATAACGCTCATCGCTGTTGCCGTACAATTCAAAACTGCCAGGTTCAGAACCGATTAAAAACAGCAGATTTAACGCCGACTGTTCTTCAGGATCTCGACCGTATTCAGTCGTGTAAGCAATGCGGAGTAGCTGCCGGACAATCGTGCTAGTCTCAGCTTGGTCTACATATTCAGCGATCGAAAGATTGTCCAATTTTTCCGCTGCTTCTGTAAAATCTTGATAGCTAATTTCATCGCCAACCGCCTCCAAATCAGCAGTAATTTTACTCGCTAGTGGTGCAAAATCTGCGATTATTTGCTCAAGAGAAAAGCGGCGCCCTTGGAAGAAAAAAGTATCCTTCACCAGTCCACTCTGCACTTGGGCTAAGTCGATCGCCCGCAAACCCAATTCCGTCGCCAGCGAGATTAAATTAGTGTGGCCGGTGTCAATAAATTCTCCCCCCAGATCCGCCGGAATCAGCGTTCCAGCCACCTTGGGAATAGTGCGAATCCGCCCCCCCACGCGGTTCGTTGCCTCGATTATATCGGCGCGCACGCCCGCTTGGCGCAAGCGATAAGCCGCCGTCAAACCCGCAATCCCCGCACCCACAACCAAAATGGGCGATCGTCCGCCCTGTTGAGCAAAAGCTCCCCCTCCCTCCCTGGTAAAAGTCGCAGCAGCCACAGCCCCCGCAGCAGCTAAGCCCCCGTGCAGCAAGCGGCGCCGAGATATGGCAGAATTGGGAATGCCAGCGCTCAGCATCCCCAGCAGTTCATCAGCCGGAATGCCAGTTTCCCTTGATTTCTGAGCAATACTCGCAGCGCGGCGCAGCATTGCCATCAGTCCAGATTTAGCCATAATTAAGACATCCTCACAAAACAAAACTTTGATGTAAACTGGATTCTCGATCGTGCACTTTCCAGACTAAAGTCCAGAGAGATTTTTTTAATAATGCTAACCCTTAGAACACTGTTCGACAGCAAATTTTATCTCGAAAACAACCCAGATGTCGCCGTAGCAGTTGCCAGAGGCACAGTATCGAGTCCCTTCGATCACTACCGAAAAATTGGCAAATTTGAAAATCGCGACCCGAATGCCCTGTTCGACGCCAGCTATTATTTAGACACCAATACAGATGTAGCGGTATCAGCCAAACTCAATGGCTTTTCAGGGGCCGATCACTTTATTAGATTCGGTCAATTTGAACGACGCAACCCCAACCCTTTCTTCGATGTTGGTTTCTATTTAGCAAGCAACCCAGATGTTCAGACAGCAGTCCAAACAAATCAATTTACCCCTTTTGAACACTATTTCAAAGCCGGTCAATTAGAAAACCGCAAAGCCAGCGTTTTCTTCGATCCCAGCTTTTATCTAGAAAAATATCCCCTGGTAGCAGCCGCAGTCCAAAGCGGCGCAGTTAAAAGTGCGATCGACCATTACATTCAATTCGGTCAACAAGAAGGATTGTTGAGCACTCTCCCCGATCCCGCAGACAATTTGAACGCAGCAAAAAGCCTGGGCATTCTCACAGAAATTCAAACTGCGAGCGATTTTGTGGGAGATGCAGAAACAGCCGACATTTACAGTTTCATCCTCAATACTCCCAGCCTTTTCAGTGTAACTGTTGACGGCTTGAGTGCAGATGTTGATGTTGAGTTAATTCAAGATCTCAACGGCAACGGCGCAGTTGGATTAGACGATCTTATTGCTTCGTCTAACAATTTAGGCACAGCTTCAGAAACAATTGTCAGCAATGGGCCTTTACCTGCGGGGACTTATTTTGTCCGCGTTTCTCAATTTCAAGGCGATACAAATTATGACTTGAGATTGCTAGCCACTCCCTCAGTAATACCGCCCCAATTATAAAATCAAAATAACGTATATAGCAAGCCTAAATCAGTCAAACAAACCCAGACTTCTCCTCACTTATCCTGTCTTCCTTCGCGGTCTTTGCGCCTTCGCGGTTCGTAAAAAAACATCTGGTTCACAAATGATTTAGACTTGCTATAAAACAGGCTGCAAAAAGGGCGAGCGACAATTTGCCCAGGTTTCACTTATTAGTTGCCGGCCCGCTGGGAGAAGGCAAAGATTGAACAGGTGCCGGAGGCCAATTAGAGCGACTTCTGCTTAGAGTAGTAGACACCAAAGCATAGCCCAAAATAGCAGGAAGCACGATCGCACTCATAAACACGATCGTCGCAGCCCAAGTCATCGCATTCGAGATCGGGCCGTAATGAGTGCGGTAAGGGTCAAACATGGGTAAATTAGGCATCGGGGCATCCCGCAGCGCGATCGGACGTTTGAACCGCACCCGCCTGTCGTCTAGCTTTTCGAGCAAAATCCAGCCAACTTCCGCCTCTTCCTGGCATAGCTTGTGAAAAATCGCAGGATTGCGGAACAAATCGTTGCTAGCCCGCACAATCTTGTACTCCCAAACCGTCAAATCAACAGAATTGGGTTCAGACTTGGGATTGCCATTGGATCGCGCATTTTCAGGCGCATTAAAATTATCTTCTTGAGATTCGTACCGAGTCAAAACTTCCTCCTCCTCATCGCATTTTTGCCCCGCATCCAATTGTTCGTGGTTCACCAAAAGACCCACAAGCGCAGCCTCCAAGCCGAGACTGCCAATCATCAAACTCCAAATCAGAATTTCAACCATAAAAGGAGTTAAAAGTTAAAAATCAAAAACTCAAAAGACTCGCTTTTAACTTTCAATCTTTAACTTTTAAATAGCCTTCTACCACACAATCTGCACCAACTGTGCGCCAAGAAACCCCCTCTAAAGTCAAAGCATCAGTCATTACGGAAAAGCCCAAATCTCCTACAGGAGTTGGAGCACCTTTGCCACCGACAATTTTAGGAGCAATAAAAGCCATAATTTTTTGAACTGCACCCTCAGCAATTGCCTGAGCGGCTAAAGTGCCACCGCACTCCCAGAGTACAGAAAGAAAAGATCGATCGTACAAATAAGCCATAACATTAGTCGGTGTCAGAGGCGAGAGTTCCACAACTTCCACCCCTTTGGCGATCAAAAATTCCTGAAATTCCGGGTTAACCCCAGGCTCAGTCAGCACCAAAGTAGCCGCCACAGAGGTTTCCCACAACCAAGCCGACTTCGGCAAATCCAAAGTGCGGCTCATCACCACCCGCAAAGGATTATTCCTATCAGGCTTGTGACTCGTCAGTAGGGGATTGTCCAGACGCACCGTATTTCCCCCAACAATCACAGCATCGCAGCCGACGCGCACCCGGTGTACCTCACTCCGAGCCTCCTCGCCTGTCACCCAAGCGCTGTGGCCGCTACTGGTAGCAATTTTACCGTCCAAAGTCATTGCATATTTCAAAATTCCAAAAGGCCGGCGGTACAAAATCCGGTGCACAAAAGCCTCGTTGAGTTTCTGGCAAGCTTCCCCTTCCACTCCCGCCACCACTTCAATGCCAGCCTCTCGCAACCGGGCTAGCCCAGTTCCAGCTACCAAAGGATTCGGATCGACCATGCCAGCCACTACTTTTGCCACCTTGGCCTTAACTAAAGCTTCGGAACAGGGGGGAGTCCTGCCGTAGTGGTTGCAGGGTTCCAGGTTCACGTAGACGGTCGCTCCTGCGGCGAGTTCCCCCGCTTCCCGGAGGGCAAAAACTTCGGCGTGAGGTTGACCGGCACCGGGATGAAACCCTTCGCCGACAATCTTGCCGTCTCGGACAATTACAGAACCCACAAGGGGGTTGGGTGCGGTTTTGCCGAGAGCACGGCGAGCCAATTCTATGCAGCGGCGCATCATGGCTCGATCGAACTCTTGAACTTCGCTGTTTTCCAGTTGTTTTGTACCTTGCTGCTGTCCGTTAGTTAAGCTGGCGATCGCTTTAGCGTGCGCCGGAAAAGTTTCCATGAGATTTTGGTATGATATCTATCCCTGAGTGTACTGAACTTTGATGCTAATTTTGGCTGCGATCCGACGATCGATTGCGGCTGGGGCAAACTGTACGTTACCAGGAGTGAAGGGCAATTTAGGGCATCGATCCGGCACGCCCGATCGAATAGCTTTAACATGAGTAAAGAATAGCAGGCGCTTGAGAAAACAATGAGTCAGGACATGAAGCGGGAATTTGCCAGCCGCGACGAATTAATTGCCTACGTGCGTGAACAGTTCCCCGAAGCCGCCGGCCGGGACAGCAGCGTACCCCCAACCCCAGGCGGGCGGAAAGCAGCCGAGACAGCCCTGCAACAAATTGACCCCGGCAAATACGCCTCAACCCGCAATTTCCTCAACGGTGCGGTAACGCGCTTGTCGCCCTATTTGCGCTACGGAGTTTTGAGTCTTGCGGAAGTCCGGGATGCCGTACTGGAGAAGGTGCGGCATCCAGAAGATGCCGTAAAACTCGTCAACGAGTTGGGTTGGCGGGATTATTGGCAGCGACTGTACGCCGAATTGGGCAACGGGATTTGGCAAGACCGGGAACCCTACAAAACTGGTTACACTGCTAAAGATTACAGCGAAACTCTGCCACAGGATGTCGTCGAGGGCTCGACTGGTTTGGTTTGCATCGACAGTTTCAGCCGGGAGTTGCGAGAAACTGGTTATTTGCACAATCACCAGCGGATGTGGACTGCCGCTTATCTCGTACACTGGCGCCGCGTGCGTTGGCAAGCCGGAGCTCGCTGGTTTTTGCAACATTTGCTAGATGGAGATCCGACGAGCAATAATCTTTCTTGGCAGTGGGTAGCAAGCACTTTTAGTCACAAACCTTATTTTTTTAATCGCGAAAATTTGGAGCGTTACACGAAGGCGGTTTATTGTCGCGATTGTCCTCTGTATGGGCAATGCGATTTTGAGGGAACTTACGAATATTTGGAAGGGCAGTTGTTTCCTCATGGAGAAAAGGTCGATCGCACCGGCGGTTCTAAAAGTTGGCAAGGCCCTAACAAAGGTCGCAGAAATTAAAAAGTTATTAGTCAGTAGTCAGTAGTCAGTAGTCAGTAGTCAGTAGTCAGTAGTCAATAGTCAGTAGTCAGTAGTCAGTAGTCAGTAGTCAGTAGTCAGTAGTCAGTAGTCATAAGTTAACAATTAACAGTCAACAGTCAACAATTAACAATTAACAGTCAACAGTCAACAATTAACAATTAACAGTCAACAGTCAACAATTAACAATTACTAATTTATGAACAATCCGATTATTTGGCTGCACGGCGACTGTTTGAGTCCTGAAGGCCCGGCTTTTCAAGCGCACCCAGAGGCACCGGCAATCTGGGTTTGGGATGATGCGCTCATTGATGAATGGCAGTTGAGTCTCAAACGAATGGTGTTTATTTACGAATGTTTGCTGGAGTTGCCGGTAGTTATTCGGCGGGGTGATGTGGCTGCAGAAGTTATCGCTTTTGCGATCGAATCCGGCGCCAATCAAGTGGTAACTACCGAAAGTCCTAGTCCTCGGTTTCAGGATATTTGCCGGGAAATTAAGCGATCGCACCCAGTAGAAGTTTTGCCACCGGAAGCCTTTGTTCGCTACGATGGTTACATTGATTTGAAGCGCTTTTCCCGCTATTGGCGCGTCGCTGAAAAATATGTTTTCTAATTGGGAATTGGTAATTGGAAATAGGTGTTACTTTCTCTTCTTCCTTCTTCCCTCTTCCCTCTTCCTTCTTCCTGAAATCCCTTACATCCGTTACAGAATCCGTTGCCGAACTTCCCTCTTCCTTCAACTCCTCTTCAAACGCTCCAACAGCCATTGAAATCTCGATTCCGCCAAATCTGGATTTTCGACATTTTGCGGGATGGCGTCCTCGTCGTCGGGATCTTGATATATTAAACAATCACTCTCATCGCCGAAGCGTTTGACTGTACCCCGTAGTCTCGACGACAGAAATTTGGTAATCGCCCGATAAAACCGCAGGGAAAAAAGCACGTCTTGCTCAAGTTTTTCAGTTAGTAGGCGCCGGGGAATTGACAGGATGAGGCACTCTTCAATTGCCGTGACGCTAGCAGAAGGAAGCCTCCCGTCTACAAAAGACATTTCGCCTAACACTTCCCCGGAAATAATTTTTCCAATTTCTTTGTCGCCCAAAGATGATACAGCAACGCTCAAAGTTCCCTCCAGAACTATGTACAGGGCGTCTAAGGGCTTACCTTCAGTGATCAGAGTTGTGCCGGGGAGGACTTGGGTGCGGGTGCCGTTGGCGAGCATCCAATCGATGTCGCGATCGCTCAATTCGCCTAATATAACTAGAACTTTGCTCATAAAGTCAGATTGAGATGAGATAATTTGTATTTTTTGACTTGTTTAGTTGCGTGCTGTTGTGAGATGGTCAGACCCTGAGCGAAAGCGAAGGCTAAACTTTACAAATAGAACACTAAATTTTACACAATTTTCATAAAATTCAGTAATTTTGACACGATCGACCCACAAATATTTCTCGGAGCGGTGGTATTATTCTACATTAATTGTCATGGACTGTGCAGCAGCCGATCGCGTTGTATTAACTGCACTTGCTGTGGACGGCGGGGCTGCCAAAACTGTTTTGAAAGCTTGTTGTCTCTTGGTTTCGAGCTGGTGCGCCCTCAAAAACCGGATTTTTCCGGCGTGGCTGCGAGTGCAGCGCCCCCAACTACAGTATTGTAGAATGCAACCGAAACGCACGATCGACCCCTCAATTAAACAGGATTAAGGATGAAATCATCCCTAGGATTGATTTTTTGCCGATCGATCTGTAAATTAAAATTAGCCTCTAAACCCGGCGTCGGTTCTTAAATCTAATCAGCTTGAGAGTTGACTATTCAACGGTAAAATGGCAATCTAGGAACAACACAACTCATATTTGTGTCTTTTTTTAGCAAAGCTCTCGACGGTCGCCCTCAAACACTTACACTTTTAACACACCCTTCATTGAGGAGTTTCTATGAATAGTCTATTTTCCAAGTCTACTTTTGCGTTAATAAATCTTGCAGCTTTAGCTGTTTGTTGCAGTACCATGTCAGCGAAAGCTGAAACTGGCAACTTGCCCGATGTCGCTACAACTGCAACAATCGCAGCTCAAAATATTGACCAAATTTCTGAGCCGACGGCAA
This sequence comes from Microcoleus sp. D3_18_C4, assembly GCF_036702355.1. Lineage (NCBI taxonomy): Bacteria > Bacillati > Cyanobacteriota > Cyanophyceae > Oscillatoriales > Microcoleaceae > Microcoleus > Microcoleus sp. D3_18_C4. The sequence goes on along the minus strand of NZ_JAUBTF010000038.1, from coordinate 47,393 downwards.
CTTCATCAGTTAAACCCGACGCAGAAACAACGGCTAGTAATAAAAAAATTGATTCGATCAGTTGGAGCGAACTAACAGAAGCGGCAGAGTCAGCAGCCTCTGAATCGGCCGCCAACTTGCAAGTATCTATTGCTGCACCCGAAAAAGCGGAAGCAGCAACATCTGAAATTGCTGAGACAGAAACAGCGCAAAATACATCCATTGCTGCTGAGACCCAAAAGTCGGAAGAAACCGCTAAAATTGCTGATAATGGTGTCAAAGTGCAGTCAACACTCGAGACTGCCAAAAAGAGCGATCGACCTACCTCAATTGTTGCCCAGAGCAATAATCTGGAAGTAACAGCAACGAAGGAAGAAAAAGAAGTCCAAACAGCACAAGAATTGTTGAGCAATCCTGTCAGCACTTCCGCATCAGCTTTGACAAACCAACCGAAAGTTGCTGAAAAACCTGCAACTGTCTCGGAAGCAACTGAAAAAGTGGCTCAGGGAACTCAAATCCGACCAGGCCGAGCTACCCGTTCTGGGCCCAGCTACATCGGCATTGGTGGCAATGTAGGTTTTGGCGGAGATTCAGCCTTAGGCGACGGTTCATTTGCGATTATTAGCAAAATCGGTTTGACGAACAATTTGTCGGTGAGACCGACTGTTTTGTTGCGCGACAACTTAACTCTTCTAGTTCCCGTTACCTTCGATTTTGTATCTCAAGAGACCGTCGAAGTTAGCGAGGATTTTGTGATTAGTGCTGCTCCCTATGCAGGTGCTGGCGTGATAGTTACTACCGGGGATGACGGTAATTTTGGCTTCCTGATTTCTGGGGGTGTAGATGTGCCGCTGACGACAAATTTAACAGCAACAGCGGGATTGAATATTGGTTTTGTTGACGGAGCTGACGTGGGATTGTTAGTCGGTGTCGGCTATACGTTCCCGAATCTTGTCAGGTAGTGTTGCTGTTTGAGCAAACACAGGACAAATAAATAGGCGCGGGGTTGACTGTATTCCTACAGTCAACCCTTTTTGATGATGGAAAATCTGCCTATGCGATCAATGTAGGGTGCGCCACAAGCACAGAGCGGTAATGTAGGGTTTGAAATCTTCGTAGAAACCGGGCTTCTTTACTCGTCTAGGACGCACCAGCCCGATTGATGAAGGATAATAGGTCGTTTCAGCGATCGATATAAGTCCAGAAACCCGGAATACCCGTGACGCAAGCGAAAGTCTGATAGTTGTATAATAGACAAACTAGCCAAGCGTAAAAAGTAGAGTCCTATGCCCCGGGGAATCTTCAACAAAATCCTCAATCAGCTTGACACTCTGGAACTGCTAGAACTACAGCAACTAGAGCGGGCTATTGGGATATATCTGGCCCAGAAAGAACAAACTGCTCAACGGACAAAATTGCACCAAGCGCTGTTAACTTCTGGTTTAGTAAAAAAAATCAAGCATTCTTCTGGGAGTCAGCAAACAGAACGGCGACTAATTCAGGTACAGGGCAAGCCTGTTTCTGAGACAATTATTGACGAACGCCGCTAGATGACAATTTATTTTGTAGATAGCAGTGCGCTGGTCAAACGCTACATTAATGAAATAGGTTCGGCATGGGTTTTGAGTTTGTGCGATCCTGCACTTAACAACGATATATTGATTGCTGCTATTACAAGTGTTGAAATTGTTGCTGCAATTACCAGAAGGTCGCGCGGCAGAAGTATCAACGCGACAGATGCTACAGCAGCGTGCAATCAGTTCAGGAGTGACCTACAATCTGAGTATCAGGTTGTAGAATTCACCGAAAGCATTATTAACTCTGCAATGGCATTAGCTGAAACCTACGGATTGCGAGGCTATGATGCTGTGCAGCTAGCAACAGGCTGTGGCATAAATAACCTTTGCACAGCTAACAGTTTGCCTGCGATGACTTTTGTATCTGGTGACGGGGAGCTGAATGCAGCAGCAACAAGTGAGGGTTTGATAGTTGAAAATCCCAACAACTACCCGTAAGGTCGCAAGCCCGTACAGTAAAAACCGCACAAATCTCGTTTGTAACCGAGTATCGGGATGCTCCCGGATCGATCGTAGTTTCTCACCAACCACCCGAAAAAACCGTGACCAAAACAGAAATCTTAGCAGCACTCAAAAATCTGACACCAGAAGAACGCCTAGAAATCATCGAAACAGCTTCGCGGATGATGCGCGAAGAAATAGAAGAAAAAGCCCAGCGCAAAGCTGAGAGAAAGCGGAGACTCCGAGCCGCCGCAGAAGCAGCAGTCCAAGATTATATGCCGGGAGGTGCTTTATATGATTTGTGGTCGGCTGACAGCGAACCCTATTTTGAATCCGAGGAAGAATACCTGAACGCAGGGATAAAAACTAATGCGTAGAGGTGAAATCTGGCTGGTTGCGCTTGAACCTACTGTGGGCGCCGAAATCGGCAAAACCCGTCCGGTAGTAATTGTCAGCGATGAAACGGTGGGAATTTTGCTGCTTGAAGTTATTGTTCCCATCACTGACTGGAAAGAGCGATACACCGAGAGAAATTGGATGGTTCGACTAGAACCGAGTGGCGAAAATGGCTTGGCGAAACTCTCCGCCGCCGATACTTTTCAAGTCCGTTCCGTTTCCCAACAAAGATTTGTCCGACAACTCGGAACCTTGTCCGAGACAATTATGGAAGAAATTGCAGAAGCACTGACAATTGTTCTGGATCTAGATTGAATAACTAGGCAACAGCGTACAAATAGTGTTATTTATAAATAGATTGTACGGCGCGGCGGCCTAAATGATTCCCATACAACTTACACTTAAAAATTTTCTCAGCTATCGCGAAGCTGCTTTAGACTTTCGCGGCTTGCACACCGCTTGCATTTGCGGGCCTAACGGTGCTGGCAAATCCTCCCTCTTAGAAGCCATATCCTGGGCACTTTGGGGCTGTTGCCGCAGCGATACGGAAGACGATATCATCCATATCGGCGAAACAGATGTGCGCGTTGATTTCACTTTCTCCACCGGCGGCCAAATATACCGGGTGATTCGCAACCGCCGACGCGGACAATCGGGAAGTTTGGAATTTCAAGTCAGCTTGAATTCGGCAGAGAGTGAGGAAAAACTTAATTTTCGCACGCTCACAGACAAGGGGCTGAGAACAACTCAGCAAAAAATCCTCGAACACATCAAACTAGATTACGATACTTTCATCAATTCGGCATATTTGCGGCAGGGGCGAGCTGATGAATTTATGCTCAAAAAGCCGATCGAACGCAAACAAGTTTTAGCCAACCTGCTCAAACTCGATCAATACGATACTTTATCCGAACAAGCCAAAGATACCTCCAAACAATTTAAAGCTCAAGTCGAAGTGCTCAAACAGAGTTTGCTAACCGTACAAGAGCAACTGCAACAAAAAGAAGCTCTCGCCTCAGAACAAACTCAATTGCAGCAAGCAACCGATTTGCTTCAGCAGCAGCAGCAAGCCGACACAACCGAGTTACAGCAACTGCAACTCCAGCACCACAACCGCCAAACTTGGCAAAAACTCCTCGCCGGCCACCAGCAACAGCACTACAATATCACTCAAGAATGCCGCCGGTTGCAGCAAGAACTCAGCGCAGCCAAACAGCAGCAAAATGAGCTACAAGCCCTCCTAGGACAAGAAAATGAAATAACAGCAGGCATCGCGTATTTCCACAGCTTGCAAGCGACAGAAGAAAGTCTGGCTGGCAAATTCAAAGCCAACCAACAAGCCCAAAATCAGCGTCAGCAATTGCAAGAACAGCAACGGCAAGAACTGAGCTTTTTGCAAAGCAAAATTCAGCAGTTGCAAGCTCAATTAGAGGTTTTAGAACAGGATGAAAAAGATGTTCTGGAGATTCTCAAACAGCAGCCGGAGGTTGATAAAGGACTCGCACAGTTGCAAGCAGTTCGATCGCGCCTCAACGAACTAGAGCAACTGCAACTGCAAGTTTCGCCGCTCCTACAACAGCAGCAGCAAAAGCAACAAAAGCTCGATCGCGCCCGCGCCGGTTTAACCGCCCGCTTAGAGGAAATCAACCGACAGGTGCAAGTTCAGCAGCAGCAGCGACAACCGCAATTACAGCAGGAAATCTCGGCCATCGCCAATCAAATTTTGCAGTTGGAAAACAAGCGAGTTTATCAGCAGCGAGTCCGCGAAAAAGGTCAAGAAAGGCACGACTTTCTAGGAAACCTGCAAGCCAAAAGCCGCGACTATCAAACCCGACTTGCCGAGATCGACCAAAAACTGCAACTGCTGCGGAAACATGAAGGAGAAAAAACCGCAGGCGAAGGTAAAGCCTCTAATTTTGCGGAAAACGAGCCATCGAATTCGCCTTTAATGGTGCGAGATACAAATTTTGGCAATTGTCCTTTGTGCGATCGACCTTTAGACGAACACTACTGGAATTTGGTAGTCACAAAACACCACACCCAACAGCAGGAAATCTGGAACCAACTGTGGGTTGTCCGCGAACAGTTGGCCGTCTCCGAGCGCGAAATTCAAGTTCTCAGACATGAATACCGCGAACTAGAAGAGGAATTAGCGCCCTACCAAGAATTGCGGGAACGCCGCAGTCATTTACAAGCACAATTAGATAGCCTGAGCCAAGATGAAAACCGGCTGCAAAGTATGCGTCAAGACGCTGCAGAAATAGAGCGGTTGCTACGCAGCGGCGAGTATGCAGCCGAGGATTTGGGCGAACTCCAGCAAATCGAACAGCAACTGCAACAGCTCAATTATAGCGATCGCAGCCACTCTCTCGCCCGCAGCGATGAAAAGCGCTTGCGGTGGGCGGAAATTAAGCAAGCTCAAATCAAAGACGCTCAGCAGAAACTGAATAAAATTAATGCCCGCCGCCCGGATTTGCAAACTCAATTAGCTACAGTACAGCAACAGTTAGAACAGCAAAAAAATAGCTCGGAAATACAGCAGCAAATTCTGTCTTTAGATAGATACATTGCGGAAATTGGCTATAATTTGGAACAGCACGAACACGTCCGCAGCGAAATGCGCCAATCGCAGTTTTGGATCGCCCGCGCCGAAAAATTGCGATCGGCAACTGTGCAGTACCCGCAAGTGCAGCAGCGCGTTAATGAAATAGCAAATTCCATTGCTGTGCGCGATCGAGATTTGCAAGCTGTCAGCGCTCAAACTGCCGCGATGAACCAGCAATTGCAAGAACATCCCGATCCCACAGCGCGCATAAGTGCGATCGAACAGCAAATGGGTCGCCGTCGCCAGCAGCTAGACCAACATTTGGGAAGTCTCGGACGCCTCCAGCAGCAGCAGCAAAATCTGGAAAATCTCCAAGTTCAGCTAGTAGCTCAAAAAGAGCAAATGCAAGTTGCCAAACGCCAGCAGCGAGTTTATCAAGAGTTGGGTCAAGCATTTGGTAAAAACGGCATTCAAGCTTTAATGATTGAAAATGTTTTGCCTCAACTTGAAGCTGAAACCAATCAGATATTGTCGAGATTGAGCGCGAATCAATTGCACGTTCAATTTATTACTCAGCGGGCTGCTGCTTCTAAAAAAGCAACTAAATTGATTGACACTTTGGACATTTTAATTGCTGATGCTCGCGGTACTCGCGCCTACGAAACTTACTCTGGCGGTGAAGCTTTTCGGATTAATTTTGCGATTCGGCTGGCGCTGGCGAGACTGCTGTCTCAGCGGGCGGGTACGGCTTTGCAAATGTTGATTATTGATGAGGGATTCGGGACTCAGGATGCGGAAGGGTGCGATCGACTGATTGCTGCAATTAATGCGATCGCCTCCGACTTCGCCTGCATCCTCACCGTTACCCATATGCCGCACCTCAAAGAAGCTTTTCAAGCCAGAATTGAAGTAAGCAAAACTGCTCAGGGTTCTTGCATTAGCTTGTCAATTTAAAAGGGTTGATGAACCGGATGGAAGGAGGAGAATAAAAAAAGTTCAACATATCAGTGTTTTCACCTTCTGTTTTCTTGCTGCCTTCGGTATTGTCACCTTCTGTTTTCTGGATAAGTACCGAATGCCTTCTGTTATACTACTTACTTTCAAGCAAAAAGGCAATTGTATGCCCGTGCCCCAAACCATAATGGAATCAGTCATTGCCAATCTAAAATCTAAAATCTAAAATGGTATTAGTCGTCTCCCCCATCGGCTTTTTTGGGCTGCTGACTTTGTTAAAAAAGCTAAATTAAAAATAAAATTATAGAATAAGAATGGCTCAAGCTATTTATAATTTTCTATTGTTCTGTCCGCTCCCAAGGAGTTTGGATATTGCTACAGATGACAACAGACTCTTTCAACCTGTCTCTCCTAGAACGGGCGATCGCAGCGTCGAGCAACAGCATCCTCATAGCGGATGCTACTAAGCCTGACACACCTATTATCTACTGCAATCCTGCTTTTGAGAAACTGACAGGTTACAGTGCCGAAGAAGTTATTGGACGCAACTGCAGGTTTTTGCAGGGCCCCGATACCGATCATGCCGAATTAAATAAACTCCGCCGCAGCTTGGAAGCGGGAACGGAAATTCAGGTAGTTCTCAAAAATTATCGCAAAGACAAAACTCCTTTTTGGAACGAATTAATGGTTTCCCCCATCCTAGACAATGAGGGAAAATTAACTCATTTTATCGGAGTTCAGAACGATATTAGCAAAAGAGTAGCAGCCGAAACAGCCAGGGAAGAAAGCGAAGAAAGATTGCGCGTTATCGCCAGTACGACTCCCGTTCCCATGTTAATTACGCGCCTAGAAGACAGCGTTATTTTGTATGCAAATCCTGCTCTTGGTGAAAGTTTAGGTTTGAGTTACGAAAAAATTGTTGGTGGAAAACAAATTGAATTTTATGCCAATATCAACGACAACATTCAATTGCTAGAATTAGTCAAACAAAACGGCTTTAGCGACGGCGAAGAAATCTGCCTCAAGAAAGCAAATGGCAGTTTGTTTTGGGTAAAAATGTCGATGCGAGCAATTAATTTTAATGGCGAAGCCGCCATTTTATCGGCATTTTACGATATTACCGATCGCGTAGAAGCAGAAACAGCACTACGGCAAAGCGAAGCGAGGTTTCAAAAACTAGCCGCCAACGTTCCCGGCATGATTTATCAATTTCAGTTAGCAGCAGACGGCACTATGTCATTCCCCTACGTCAGTTCCGGCTGCCGGGAGCTCTGGGAATTAGAACCAGATGTACTGCAAAATTCAGCTATTCCCGCGATCGAAATGATTCATCCAGACGATGCGCCCAGCTTCCAGGAATCTGTTGCTATCTCAGCTAAAACTTTAGAGCCTTGGCGGTGGGAAGGCAGATTTGTTTTTCCGGGCGATCGGATTAAGTGGATTAGCGGGGCTTCCCGACCAGAACAGGGCGAAAAAGATAACATTATTTGGGATGGCGTGTTGATTGACATTAGCGATCGCAAACTTGCAGAATCAGCACTGATCCAAAGCGAAGCCAGATTCCAAAAAATGGCCGCCAACGTGCCGGGAATGATTTATCAATACTTGCTGCATCCCGACGGTTCAAATGAATTCATTTATGTGAGTTCCGGCTGTTGGGAACTCTACGAATTAGAGCCAGAAAAAGTTGAACAAAACTCGGATTTAATTTGGGCAACGGTGCATCCAGAAGACCTAAAAAATCTATTAGAATCAATCGCAATTTCCGGCAAAACTCTCAAACCTTGGATATATGAAGGGCGGATCGTAACCGGATCGGGAAAAGTGAAATGGATTCGCGGCATTGCCCGCCCCGAAATGCAACCGGGCGGCGATATACTGTGGGAGGGGGTGACAATCGACATCAGCGATCGCAAGCTAGCAGAAATCGCCCTCAGCGAGTCAAAAATCGCCCTGCAACAAGCCAATCAAGAACTTGAAAAGCGCGTCCTAGAACGCACGGAAGCCTTGGAAACATCCCAAAAAATGCTGTGGTTGGTAATCAATAACATCCCTCAGTTAATCGCCTGGAAAGATCGAGATTTAGTTTACTTGGGAGGCAACAAAAACTTTGCCAAAGTCGCAGGTTTCAATCACCCCAGTGAAATCGCCGGTCTCACCGACTTCGATATGCCTTGGAAGCCGGAAGAAACAGAATTTTTTCGAGCCTGCGACCGCCGCATCATGGCAACCAACACCCCAGAATATCACATCATAGAATCCAAAATGCAAGCCGACGGCACCCAGTGCTGTCTGGATACAAATAAAATACCTTTACACGACAATTCCGGCAATGTTGTCGGCATTTTGTCTACTTTTGAAGACATCACCGATAGGCTTTCCCTAGCAGCTCAAGTCCGGGCCAGCGAGGAACTATTTCGCACAATTTTTGAAGATGCACCGATCGCTATCTACTTAGCTAATTTAGATGATAACAAGTTAGTGAGAGTCAATAAAACTTACTGCGAAATGCTGGGATATACCGCAGCAGAATTGCTTGCCCAAACATTTATTGAACTTGGACATCCCGAAGATTCTCCAAAAAATCTCCAAGTTGCTGATTCTCTTGAGCGGGGAGAAATTACTCACTATCAAATCGAACTCCGCCAGATTACCGCTACAGGTAAAATTGTTTGGGTAAACGTGACAGCTACTTTGATTCGAGACGGTGAAGGACAACCTATTTACAACTTAGGGATGATTGAAAATATAACCAATCGCAAAATTTCCGCCGCCGCACTCCAAGCTTCCGAATCTCAATTAAGAAAACAAGCCGCCCAATTGCAAGAAGCATACGAACAGCTACAAAACGCTCAAATCCAATTAGTTCAATCCGAAAAAATGTCGAGCCTCGGTCAGATGGTGGCTGGGATTGCCCACGAAATCAACAATCCTGCCACTTTTATTAACGGCAATATTTCTCATACTTACAACTATTTTCACGATTTAATTGAACTGTTAAGTCTCTACCAGGAATGCTATCCGTCCCCAGGGCCTCAGATTGCTAAAAAAGTTAAGGACTTAGAGTTAGATTTTCTGAAGGAAGATTTGCCAAAAATGCTAAATTCTATGAGAGTAGGAGTAGAAAGAATCAGTAATATTGTGTTGTCGCTGCGGAACTTTTCGCGGCTGGATGAATCAGAAATGAAGTTAGTAGACGTTCATGAAGGAATTGACAGTACACTGTTAATTTTGCAGCACAGATTGCATCAGGCAAGTAAAAAAAGCGGGATTGAAATTATTAAAGAATACGGAAAAATCTCAAAAATTTACTGTTGTGCGGGGCAGTTAAACCAGGTATTTCTCAATATTATCAGCAATGCGATCGATGCTCTAGAAAACCAACCGGAACCTCGGACGATCGTGATTCGCACCCTCATGAAAAAAGCTGGGTTGAAAAGCCACAGTAAAACCCAGCTCAGTGATTGCGATCGCATGGTAATTTGCATCGCCGACAGTGGCCCGGGAATGAGCGAAGAGGTTCGCAAGCGGCTATTTGACCCGTTCTTCACAACCAAGCCCGTAGGCTCTGGAACTGGTTTAGGATTATCCATCAGCCATCAAATTGTGGTAGAAAAACATAAGGGAAGCCTGCGGTGCATCTCAGCGCCCGGACAGGGAGCGGAATTCTGGATTGAAATCCCCTGCTGAGCGATCGTCCATTAATCTAAAAGTTTAAATATCTAACTTTTAATTCCCAATTGCCGTCGGTGCTTGAGTTATCAGGGTTTTGAATTAACCGCACTCAGAGGCCGGAACAAATCGCACTCAGCGGTGTGCTAATCTGCTGCCCTTATTCGCTAGGCAATTATGCTGAAAAAACTACCTTTATCCTGGTCTCGCTACATTCCAGCCGGGTTGACGCTGGCTTTGGGTGTCGGGCTGTCGGTTTTGACATTCGCCTTGGTTTGGGACTGGGAAGACAAGCGCCGCGACTACGAAATGCACCGCCGCATTGACGATATTTCGATCGGCATCGAACGCCAGCTCAACTCCGACTTAGATACTGTTCTCGCCCTCAGCGACTACATGAAAGCCTTCAGCACCGTCGAGCGTTCCTCTTTTGCCCGGTTTGTCGCCCGTCCCCTATCCGTCCACCCTAGCCTGCAACTTTTGGCTTGGGCCCCCCGCGTCCCCAATTCCGAGCGGCGCAACTACGAAACCAAAGCTAGAACCGAAACCGACCCCAGCTTCGAGATTACAGAGCGTGGCCCGCGAGGAGAACTCCGCAAGGCCCTCCAGCGTTCCGAATACTTCCCGGCTTTCTACGTCGAACCACCAGCCGGAAACGAGACAGCATTAGGCTTTGACCTCGCCTCCCACCCAGAAATCCGCGCCGCGCTCGATCGAGGACGCGATACAGGAGAAATGATTGTCACCAACTACATCGGCTTAACTCAGGGCACTTCCCCGGAACTAGGTCTTTTGGCAATAGTTCCGATTTACGAAAACAGCAGTAAACCGACTACCCTGGAATCCCGTCGCCAACTGCTACAAGGATTTGTTCTGGGCGTATTTCGAGGCAAAGATATTTTCCAAACCTCTTTAAAAGGACGCAATACCGACTACCTCAATATTTATCTCGTTAGCGAGGCTCCAGACAAGCAACAAGCACCCTCGCTATTACCCCAAACGGCCAACCCGGTTCTCAAAAATCTCCCTGCTGAGAGGCAAATTCAGCAATTTGCGGTGCAGTTCCAATCCGCGAGCCAACAAGTGCTTCCAGCATCAGCCACTGCTGACCGATCCCTGATGCAAAACTGCCCGATTCTTGACAATCCAGGCCCGAACTATACAGCTTGCAGAAGGCGGCTGAAAATTAGCGGCCGCCAGTGGTCTATGTACGTGTCGGCAACGCCGGAAATTCGCAGGCTTCGCAAGCACTGGCGCTCTTGGGGAACTCTGACGATGGGGATGCTGTGGACTCTGATTCCGGTGACATATATGCTGACATCTTTGAGTCGCACCGCCCAAATCGAAAAGCTAGCCGGAGAAAGAATTCGCCAAGCCGAACAGTTGCAGGCTGCTTACCTACAGTTGGAACTCGAACAAGCTAAATCCGAGCAATTGCTGCTGAACGTTTTGCCCGCAGCGATCGCCCTGCGTTTGAAGGACAATGAACACAATATCGCCGAAAGTTTTGCGGAAGTAACTGTGATGTTTGCCGACATTGTGGGGTTTACAGAGCTTTCGTCGAGAATTTCAGCGACGGCGGTGGTGGAAGTGCTCAACGATATTTTTTCGGCTTTTGACCACTTGGCCGATCGCCACGGTTTGGAGAAAATTAAGACTATTGGTGACGCTTACATGGTTGTCGGCGGTTTGCCTACGGCCCGAGAGGATCACGCCGAGGCGGTTGCGAACATGGCGATCGATATGTTGCACGAAATTCGGCTCCTCAGTTTAGAACATTCGGAACCTTTCAGCATTCGGATCGGGATTAGCAGTGGCCCTGTCGTTGCCGGCGTCATCGGCTTAAAAAAGTTTATTTACGACCTCTGGGGCGACACAGTAAATATTGCTTCGCGCATGGAATCCCACGGGATTACCGGCTGCATTCAAGTCACCGCCGAAACCTACGAGATATTAAAAGATAAATATACTTTTCAGAAGCGCGGCGCCATCCAAATCAAGGGCAAGGGATACATGGTTACTTATTTGCTAACTGGGAAAAAAGATTATTGACACCGCCCCAAAACGGATACAAGCCTCCGATTCCCCGATCGACTAAGACTTGCGATCGCCAAGCTAAGATATGATAAGCTCAAGGCATTTTATCACCCCTGCACCAAAAAAAGGAAAAACCATGACGACGCTGCTAATTCAAACCGAAAGCGTCCCACTGACGGTCAATTTCCCTGCGATCCAATCGATGACTGTTGAACAGTTCTATGAATTCTGTATAGTTAATCGCGATTTGAGAATTGAGCGTACAGCCAGTGGGGAAGTTATCATTATGTCACCAGCCTTTTCAGATACAGGGAATCGAAACGGTAAGATTGCCCTACAATTGGGGAACTGGGCAGAACAAGATGGCACAGGTGAAGCGTTTGACTCGAGTGCAGGCTTTACCTTGCCGAATGGAGCAACCCGATCTCCCGATGCCTCATGGATTAAACTAGAGCGCTGGAATACCTTAACTGAAGAAGAAAAAGCCTCATTCGCACCGATTTGTCCAGACTTTGTGATTGAATTGCGGTCTGCTAGTGACACTCTCAAGGGATTGCAAAACAAGATGCAAGAATATATTGAGAACGGTGTATCGCTCGGCTTTTTGCTCGATCGCAAAAATAGAAAAGTCTACATCTACCGTCCGGATCGCGAACCTGAAATCTTAGATAATCCTGAAACAGTCAGCGGCGATCCAGAGTTACCGGGATTTGTCTTGCGGATGGCCAAAATCTGGTGATTTAGAGCGTTACACCATACTCAAAGACATCAATTCATCTGTCATTTCAAAATTCGCCGTGACGCTTTGCACGTCGTCCAAATCTTCCAGTGCATCCATTAACTTAAGGAGCGATCGAGCTTTTTCCGGACTGTCTATTTCCACTGTATTGCTCGGAATCCAGCGATTTTCCGACTGCAAAACTGCAAAACTTTTTTGTTTCAAAACATCCGCCAGTTGTTCCAAATTAGCCACGCTGGTAAATACCTCTGCACCTTCAGTATCCTCATCAATTAATATCAAATCATAAGATTCCGCAGCCGCCTCTAGCGACGCTTCAAACAATTGTTCCTCATCAATCGGGCCGCGTACCGTACAAACTCCTTTGTTGTCAAACATCCAGCCCACACAACCAGTTTCGCCCAAGTTGCCACCATTTTTAGTAAAAGCTTCTCGCAAGTCAGCCGCTGTGCGGTTGCGGTTGTCTGTCAGCGCTTCAATTAGAATAGCAACCCCGCCAACGCCGTAACCTTCGTAGCGAATAGCTTCTAATTCCGAACTTCCCCCGGCCAAGCCGGCACCTTTGGCGATCGCCCTTTCTATGTTTTCATTAGGAATATCCGCCGCCTTGGCTTTTTCAATAGCCGTCCGCAGTTGAAAATTGCCAGCGGGATCGGGAACTCCGCTGCGGGCCGCGACAATAATTTCGCGAGATATTCTAGCAAAAACCTTGCCTTTAACGGCATCAACTCTAGCTTTTTGGCGTTTAATATTCGCCCACTTACTGTGTCCTGCCATACCGATTTAAGATTTTCGATTTAAAATGTGCGATCGAGATTAAACAATAACACCCAGATTCGGACTAATCAGATTAACGTAGGGTGCTCTTCTGCCGCGCACCTTACACACATAGCATAAAATGCGATTTTTGGCACGAATCTCAACTTTAATTAAACCGGATCACGGTTTCAGAGTCAGTCAGGTGAGAAGTATCGCCATTAAGTGCGATCGACCATTGTCCCTCACCCCGCACCACTTTTACCAAACAGCACAGAGAAGCATTAATTTCCGTTTCCGCACCGCCCGCCAGCCCGATCGCAGTTCCTAAAACCGACGCACCGTGACCTACTAATAACATATCTTCGGGAAACTCAGCCACGAGGCGTTTAGCAGTTTCCCCCGCCCTTTTGAAACAAGCTTCCACGGTTTCGGGATAATTAGCAATACCGCCTTTATAGGAAGCATCAATCCGGGGAAAACGCCTGCACAAAGCTTCAACAGACTCAGTTTCCGGCATTTCTGTCATCCATTCCGGATTCAGCCATTCACACAGTCCCCACTCTAGTTTAATTGACAAATCGAGAGCTTCTGCCGCGTGATTTGCTGTTTGGACAGTTCGCAGAAAAGGGGAAGCAAAAATATGAGAAATTCCTTCACCTTTGAGGCGATTGGCTAGTTGTTTAGCTTGAACGTGACCGTCTTCGGAAAGGTGAGGATCGTAGCGGCGTTCGGCGGTAAGAAACCAGTCGGGGTTAACGAAGTCGATGCGGTTTCCGTGTCGTGCGATCCAGACTGTTTGTGGCATGAGTTGGTTTGAGTTTGGCTTCTTGATGTAATATTATATCAAAGTTTGTTGATTTGATTTGTTGCGAAGCTATTGATGAGATTTTTTTAACCGCAGATGCACGCAGATAGACGCAGATGGATGATGGATTGGGTAAGGGGTGATGGGGCGCGATCGGATTTTTCCCCTTAAAGTCTTTCCAGCCATTTTTGCAGGGCTAAATCAATTAATTGAGCTGAACTAAATTTACAGGCGCGCTTGTCTAACTCGTCTATAGTTTCTAAGATGTTCGGATATCGCTGGGCAATGTTCATTTTTATAAAAACATTTTTTACATCCTTAGCTAAATCTATATACTTCATCTCTTCATAAGTAAAAATTTTAGAAATTGCAGAGTTTTTAATGATTTTAATGGCGCTGTTAATATACTCTATCAAGTTTTTTTCATTAAAATAAGTATATCTATAATTTTGTTGCCACTGTTGGATATTTGTTATGTTTAGCTTTACTTTTTCTGTTTGAGTAGCTATTACCTTCTTGTTAGAGCTAACTTTAGCACCAATTCCGCTTGACACGTAGCCCTCTATCAAAGCATTGCCATCCCAATCTGTCCAGATTCTTGCTCGGCCAATAGTTTTACCTGTCAGACCTTTTAAGGGCAACCACAGAAATAAGATTATACTTCCTTTACTATCCGAACACAACTCAGCGCAGAATTTACTATTTTTACTATTTCCATTTCCATACTTGATACTGCCAGCAGACACAACTTCTTCCATCCGCTTATCAAAACAGAGAACTTTCTGCCTAGTTTTTAATATTTCTTGCTGTTGACTAAGCTCGCAATTACTTAAAAGTTTCAAAAGTGCTTTGGGTGGACTGGGTATGTCCTCTGTACTTTCTCTTTCTTGATATGTAATCTCTACTCGTGCAATATGTTCGGTATCTACATCTTTAAAGTGTAAATATAATTTTTCTCCGTCAGGAACGATCGCAAATTGCAAAAACTGAAAAAATAGCCCGTGATACTTCCTGTCTGTAAAATTATCCCTGTGAAATTTTGGCGTAATTGCTATTAAGCGAACGGGTTGAGCGTAATCCACGCGATCGCCAAAAGGTTTGTGTTCCAACAAAGCATCGTAATAACGGGTTAACTGCTGAACGACATATCTATCTTCGCCGTTTTTCAACTCCAGCACAACTAACCGTTGATTCTCGTCCACCGCTATAATATCGCATCTTTGCTCGTTGACAGTGAATTGCCGCTTGATGACTGTCAAACCAAGCAAACTTTGCAAGTGAACTTCGACAAAATCCTCTAACGCTTCTTCATTTGCAAATTCCCACCCTGACCCTGTTTTCCTCAATGTGGCGCTGCTTAGCATTTTGACAATTCTTACAGTCTTTAACCAATTTTACCACTAATGTCTGTAGTGCGCTGAGGGTTTAAATAAACCCCGATCGCCCTGACAGCTTCCCAGCCATCCCGCAACAAAATCGCCTTTAAGTGGGAGCGCTATAATAGTAACTATTCGACACTCCCATCTCTTGACAAATTATTAAAAATATGCTCATCAGTGAAAGTGATCCCGCTACCATTCGCTCAGTCGTAGAACAGCAACTACAAGCCTTTCAAAAAGACGATGCTGCTGGGGCTTTTGCCTTCGCCAGTCCCGGAATTCAGCAGCAGTTTCGCACAGCCGAAAACTTTATGCACATGGTAAAAATTGCCTATGAAGCTGTATACCGTCCGCGCTCGGTATTATTTGAAAACCTCGCCACCGTAGAAGGAATTCCCGCTCAGCCAGTGCTGTTGCTGGACTCGGAAGGCATCCCAATCCGAGCCATTTATCTCATGGAAAAACAGTTTGATAATAGTTGGCGAATCAATGGCTGTTATTTGGTTTCGATAACAGCATAATAAGTTAGGCTGACTTTTAGACTGAGCTTTTTTTGCTAATTCGCAGCATCTTATTCCCGCCTTTTTGAAACTCATAAGGAGCCTCTTGAATTTCTACACTAAAACTTCTCTTTTTCAATTCTGCCATCGTCGGGTTTAAGTGATCTGATTCCTCCCCGCTAAAACTCTGCAATAGAGGGAAGACTCGGACTTCTTTCGCAACCCGACACATTTCTGAAATTGCTGACCGATGAAATTCTTCGGAAAGCAGGTGAGAATAAGCAAATAAGAAATGGCTGCACAAAGCTAAATCGAATTGACCGTTCTCGAAAGGCAAAACTGGCAGCTCAGCATTTATGTAGCGGCCTTGCTGTAAGCCTGATGGAAAATCTTCTAAAAATTCCTGCATCGCCTTCATTCGCACTTCGCCTAGCTGGTACGGCGATTCAAAATTGTTCCACAGGTAGCCGTCTAAATTGGCTTTAACACCGTCAATTACAGTTTGATATGTTTCTTGGATGCGATCGCCAATTTCCACCGCACTAAACTGATAAACTGGATCGCAAGAAATTACCTTTTTACCTTGGCGAGTCATTTCGGCATTGAAACTCGCCGGGCCGCCCGCACAATCAAGAATTGCTAGCTTGAGGTCACTTGAGGTCAAGCTAAACATTCCTATGTATTCATCCAAGCAGCGCCCCCAGGGAATTACTTTATCCAATTTTAGTGACACTTGTCTTTGTCCTGCAGATAGAATTATCTAATATTTTACCTCAAATCAGGGTGGTTTTTTCCTATCTCCTTTCTGTGGCGGGTTGATTTGTATGCGGACTTATGTATGAATAATTTTGCTCAAACGAGATATTAATCCTGACAACAGTTGGCGGGCTTTACACTTTCTTTACAAACAAGGCACAAAATAGTTAAGTACGATCGCACAATTTTTATGCTTGCACCTGTGGATTTTGCAGCACAGCGAGGCTACACTGGACAGCAGGGAAAATAAACTAAAATCCACTAGCTAAATTGCTCTTGTTCATTGGCAGGCTGCAACCAGGGAAGAAAGATGAAACATACCATTCAAACCGCTACAAGTCTGAGTTTGTCAGCACTCCTGGTGCTATTGAGTTCGCTGCCCAGTAGAGCTCAGTTACCTGCCGTCAGAAATCCTGCGCCCGCTAGGAACCCAAACCAACCGAGAGTACCGCCGCCACCTCCGGGTTCGAGTTTGCCGCCGATCGGCAATTCTGGTTCGCTGACACCAGAAGCAGCTTATACTTTAGGCCCGGGCGATCGCATTGCTTTAGATATCTTCGGCGTCCCTGAATTCAGCAGAGAATATCAAGTGTTAGTTGATGGGACGCTCAATTTGCCAATTATTCGCAGCGTCTCAATTCAAGGGTTGACGCTGCAACAAGCCGCTAATGTGATTACCCAGCGATACGAACCCTTCATCAATGTTCCCGTTGTTACCGTAACTGTGATCGTCGCTCGCCCCCTAAATATAGGCCTTGCGGGTGAAGTTACTCGCCCGGGTTCCTACAAGATTAATCCCACTAGAGAAGGAGGAGGAGTAAAATTCCCGACTTTGATGGAAATGCTGCAACTTGCACAAGGGGTGACATCAGCAGGAGATATGCGAAATGTCCAAATTCGTCGTTCCAACAGAGGCGGGCCGGAGCAAGTTACTAATGTTGATTTGCAGGATTTTTTAGACACGGGAAATTTGCGTCAAGATGTCACGATTCGAGATGGAGATACAATTTTTGTACCGACAGCAAGGGCCCTGAATACTCAAGAAGTTCGTCAAAGAGCCAGTGCTAATTTTTCCGCTGATATTACTAAACCAATTGGTGTGGTAATTGTCGGGGAAGTAAACCGGCCGGGGCCTTATACTGTATTTGCTTCGGATGTGCGATCGAGCAACCAACAAACAGAGTTGAGTTTTGTAGCTATCGACCAACAGCAAGGAGCAGTTGTAGGCTTACCAACAATAACTAGAGCATTGAAAATTGCTGGTGGTATCACTACAGAAGCTGACATTCGCCGCGTGCAAATCCGCCGCCGAGTCAGAGGTGGCAATGAACAAACTATCATGGTAAATCTGTGGGATTTGCTGCAAAAAGGCGACGCAACTCAAGATATTTTGCTGCAAGAAGGAGATAGCGTAATTATCCCGACAGCAGCTACCGTAGACTTAGCTGAAGTTTCTCAAGTCGCAAATAGCAGTTTTTCGCCGAACGCGATTAGCATCAATATTGTAGGAGAAGTAATTAGGCCTGGGGCTTTGCAGGTGCGGCCTAGTACATCCCTGCACCAAGCTTTGCTGACTGCAGGCAGTTTCAATCAATTGCGGGCTAAAAAAGACAGAGTAGAACTATTGCGTTTGAACCCCAACGGTACTGTTTCTCGTCGCACGATTGAGGTGGATTTTGCTCAAGGGTTGAATCCTAATAATAACCCCACTCTCCGCAACGACGATGTGATTCTGGTAGCGCGATCGGGCTATGCTAGGGTAGGAGACAATATCAACAGTTTTTTGCAGCCAATAACAGGAGTTGCAAATGGGATCAGCGCTGTTAGCGGCGTTTTTACTGGGTTTCAAGCAACTATCAACGCTTTTCAAAACTTATTTTTGGGAGGAGATTTCGAGCGGCGAAATCAGCTCAGACAGCTTCGCGAACAACGTCAAGACAGACAAGAGCAACGTCAAGACAGACTGCTAGACAGAGAGCTACAACGTGAAGACAGACTGCGGCAAGAAGAAGATAGAAGACTGCAACTTGAAGACAGAAGACTGCAACTCGAAGACAGACAGCGGCAAATAGATCTTGAGAATCGGCAAATCGAGATCCAGGAGCAGCAACTTCTGCTCCAAAATCAGCAGCAGCAAATGCAGCCACAGCAAATTCAGCCAACTACTCCTTGATCAGACTCGGGCGTTGAAAGTTAGCCACCCTCTTTATGAATCGGCGGTTGAAACCGCTGCATAGAGTCATTCGATTTTAGATTTTAGAGTTTAGATTTTGGATTGACGCCACGGATAAATTCGGGGGATTGTACTATCAAGAAATTCGCTTGTCAAACGAAGTCCGAGTCATATCAAATCCGTTAGCATCGGAATAGTAAATTCGAGTTGACTGTTGACTGTTGACGGTTGACTGTTGACTGTTCACGGCGTCAACAGTCAACAGTCAACCGTCAACATCATGTATGAGTGTAACCGGAAAGGATATCAAGGGGGATTAAGAAATAAAGGGGGTATTAAAACCGGATTTGCTATTACATGGCACATCCCAAATCTACGGCAAACATCCTAGGCGTTGCTGATTTACGGTATGAAACGCTAAATATGACCGTCATAGAAACGAGTATCCACAAAGCTTTGGGATTTTAAAGTTATTTTTTTCATACCCTGATTAAGCAACGCCACTATAAAGGTTCGATTGCCATGGTTCCCCTTTGTCCATTTCCCAAACTACATCAATCATGAGAAATTTTTTGTATTCGGGAAAATTAATCAACCTTTTGCCTGCAACAACTGCGGCTGCAAAACCTGATTTAATTTGCCACTGCGAAACCCCTCCAAATCCAAAGTCGCGTAAACAAAACCAAACTCTTGAAACACCGCGACTAATGCAGGCAAATCCGCATTTAACACAAACTGCTTAATCTCCTCTGCTGGTAACTCAATGCGGGCCGTATCTCCGTCCGATCGCACTCGCAAATTTTTCAGTCCCAACTGGCGCAAATACCGTTCGGCGCGCCCCACTCTTTGCAACTTTCCAACGGTGATTTCTTCGCCGTAAGGAAAGCGCGAACTCAAACACGGTTGAGCCGGTTTGTCCCACCAAGGCAAACCCAATTCTTTTGCCAACTGCCGCACTTCCAATTTACTCATGCCTACTTCTGCTAAAGGCGATCGCGCGCCGCGTTCCTTCGCAGCCTGAATTCCGGGACGGTAATCCTTTAAATCGTCACCATTAACCCCATCAACCACATAAGGATAACCCTTTGCTAGTGCTAGAGGTTTCAAAGTATCATGCAGTTCGCTTTTGCAGAAATAGCAGCGGTTAACTGGGTTAGAAGTGTAATTGGGATTTGCCATTTCCTGAGTTTCTACTTCCTGATGGGCAATGCCAATTTCTGCTGCTTGAATGCGCGCATCTTCTAAATCCTCGGGCAGTAAAGACGGCGAAACAGCCGTCACTGCCAAAGCGCGATCGCCCAATACATCAAAAGCGATTTTTGCTACCAAAGTGCTGTCAATTCCGCCGGAGTAGGCAATCAAAGCCCGTTCCATCTCTGCGAAAATATTTTTTAATTCTTCAAGTTTTTCTGTTAACATAATTTCACCTTGTTTTACCAACATATAAGTAAGACAGTAAACTCAAGAAAGAAGGATGAAGACAGCATATTTCGATCGGTTTCCCTTCTTCCCTCGAACCTGTTCATTCTTCCGACTTCCCTCAGACTTCTAATGCTATTCGGGATCGAGACCGAGGGCTGCCAATCGAGCCAAAAGCTCTTGATTTCGCTGTCTTTCCTGTTCCAGCAGCGTTTCGACTAACTCTTTGTCTTGCTGTTGGCGATCGGCTCGCTGGCGTTCATTTTCTGCCCTTTCTTCCGGCCACAAAAGCAGTTCTCCGCCCTCCGTCCACCAGCGCAGCCAATATCCCGTTCTACCTTCGCGAGTTCCCTGCCACACTCCCAAAAATAGATTTAATCCAGGTATTAAATAACGGCCGTTTTCATCAGGATTTTGATTTTCATAACGCTCGGATTCCAGCGCATAAACTTCTATTCGGCCTGTATGCGGCCGAAAAATGACATAGCGAGGAACTTTGATTACTTGTTCGTAAAAAAACCACTTGCCGATTTCTTCTGTGTGTTCGACAGAGTATTCGTCGCCGTAAGTAGCTGATAGAAATTCCATCACTACAAAAGGAACTGTTCCTTCGGTATGAGGCGTGTAACTGCGGCGGGGATAGTTGTGAGGCCTCTTTTGAACCGGCTGCACGTACATCCAGTCTGGGGCTTTGCAAATAGTGCGATCGTCCACAGCAGCACACAAAGCAAAATTAGAAACTATTAGTGCGTCTTGCATTAGTTCCGGGGAATCCACTACAGACTGGCGCAAACCGTTAGCTAGCAAGGGATGGTCTATATCGTCTACAGGGTCGTCTGGTAGGATGAAATCATCGGGTAGCAGTGGCCAAGTAATCTTGAGCGGGGATATCGGTTTGTGAATTATAGTAGTCATAAGTCACCTCATTTTACCAATAAAAGTTTGAGTTTTAGTCGAAATTGGCGATCGATAACCTTCTCTATATCTTAGCGCTTTAAGTCGATAATAAAATTGTTTGTAGTGAGGATTTTAGTCTTCACTACAAACCATTACCCTAAAGGTGCGGAATGCGCGCTTTAAAATTCCCGGCGGGAAAATATGGCGATCGCAATTGACAGCAGCAGCACCACATACAGCAAACCGTAGCCAGCATCTGTAATCAAACCTGCCAAGTAAGGAACTTGTCCGTAAACAGCATCGTTTCTCAAATTGAATCTGGCTAAATCCGGCAAAACCAGATAAAGTCCCATCATCAATTGTTCAATGCCAGGATTTTTAGTTAACTTGCCCAAAGCCACTAAATCCCGCGTCGAATGTCCCATCAAATAAACGCCAAATGTCAGTAAAGTTGCCAACAGCGAACTGCTAAAAACTCCAAATAAAATCCCGACACCAGCCATCAGACACAGCTCAAACCAGACAAACAACGAAGCGATTAAAATGCTTTCCAAAGGGAAAGGAATGCGGCTCAAACTCAGAATAGCCAGATAGATAACCGTCATTGCCCCTACAAGCACCGCCAGCACGGCCGACAGCCCTAAGTGCTTGCCCACAATTAACTCAGCCCGACTTATCGGCTTAGCAACTAACAGATAAACAGTGCGCTTTTCAATTTCTTTGTTGACCAATCCGGTAGCCACAAAAACTGTGGCAATTAGACCGAGAATGCTCATAGCAGCTAAACCGATATCTAAGATAATTTTCTTTTCGGTTGTCGCCGCCAATTCCGGTATCAACCGTACCGAGGCGCCCATCAACAGAGCAAAAATAATAATTAAGTAAAGGATGCGATCGCGAATTACTTCCCAAAATACATTGGTCGCGACTGTCAAGATTCTTCTCAAATTCATCTAGTTATTAACCCACTGGAAACTTTCGCCATACTTTAGTTTAAGGAAGAGGGAAGAGGGAAGAGGGAAGAGGGAAGAAAGAGGATTTTTTCCATCTCCGCCTCTCAGAAGCTCCCACTCTTAGACCCTCCTACTCTCCCGCTATACCGATCGCAATTAGTTAACAGAGACAGAATCAAACTTGGCTGTCCCCCGCCGTTCCATCTTTTTTCTGTCCGGGTTGAGAGCGTTTGATCGCATCGCAGGTTACAGTCGCCCTATTGCCTATATTGAACACCTCGCAAGATTTGGTAAACGAATATATTTCCGGTCTAAAAACCAGCCCCAGCCAAGTTGCCTGCATCTCTAACTGATAGCGGGAATCTCCTTGGACGATCGAAGTTTTGACATCCCACCTCGCATCTTCTGCGACTACCCCAGTTGTTTTTAAGGCTTGATTCCGCAGAAAAAATCGCTCGTTGTCAATATCTATTAACATTTGCTCTACTTGCGCCCACGGTTTTGTGCGGGCTTCATTTCGCAGGTATCGCTCCATTTCATTGAGGATGACAACTCCTCGGGAGCGATTAATAGTTGGCTGTTGAAATGTCACCACATAATCGCTTTGCCTCAAATCCTGAGATAAAACGCTCGGATACTGTTGTATCCAACCTTGAATTAAAAAGTGAAAAGCAAACCAACAGGAAAACAGCAGGTGAACTAGAGTAATCATCAAAAACTGAGGGCGCACCAACGACCTGATACCTTCCCGTTTTGACTCGCTATTCCAAATCTCTATTGTCGCCAGAACTACTACTGCTATAAGTGGGCCAGCTATCCATGCTATTTCCTTCCTATCCGACGGCAATCTTATCAGTAACCACAAGCCAATTAAGATGCTTGTCACCCACGGACTCAGACTTACTCCTTTAATCACAAAAGGTTGCTGGCTGGTCAGCAAACCCATTGAAAGTGTAAAAAATAACCAACTCATATCAAAAAGCAGAGTTCTCGTCCGCCAGTCAGTGACTGCCGCCACTGTCAGCAAAGCTAAAAAGATGCTGAGTAGTAAAGGAGTCTTCCAGTGAACAACTTTAGGCGGAATCATCGCCTTTTGGATTTTTTTATTGGTTTCCCAAAGGTTGTTCGTCAGCTTAGTGAGTTGCTGAGTGACATCTAAAAATTGCTTCATCATAAATTTCAATAGACGCTTTGCAAAAACAACACGGTTAAAATAACGAGATTGCTAACAGTGTGGGCGATTAAAATTCCCCCAAACTGGGTAGTTACTTGAAAAGTTTTTTTGGGAGGACGGCGGGTGAGGGTGGGTGGCCCTAAAAACTGAGGTTTGGCAGCTTTTTTATTGCCGGAAACCATGTTGTCTATGAATTCTAATCCCTGCCATTTAGCTACAAACGTTACTGCTAATACTGAGAGTGCTATCATAGTTATTGGAGCGTAAACATTATCCCCACGTCCTAATAAAATATAACCGATAAGCTGTTCCCGCAATTCTTTGCTAAGAACGCTTTCAATGCCGAAGAAAACTAACCAGCCTACGCAAGTACAAGATAGATTGAGGATGGCTGTATATTCAATGCTGGTTTTGGGGCCGAGTTTAAGTAGTTTTTGCAAAAACCACGATTCGATCGCGATCGCCAAAAACATAATTAAAATTTGCACCAAAACAGTCCGAAATGGGAAAACACTCGCAATCATAAGCCTTTAGGTATATCAGTCCGTGTTAAATTTTAATTGTACAGCACAAACGGAATAATCTTAACCGGAGGTTTGAGCACCTGATTGCGTTTGATCGCTGCTTAAAAGATTGGGGGTTAGAAGTTATCGTATAATCTGTTGAGATCCGCCAAAAGAATGGAAAAATTAAACATTCAAGGCGCGCGATCGAATACCCACCCCGCAACAGACTCAAACAACTGCTGATTATGGTAAGGAATGGCATTGGTATTCGGACAGCCTCATCCCGGTCGGAACGCGCCGCGGGTCAGATTCACGTCTACGACGGCGCTGGTAAAGGCAAGTCTCAGGCAGCTTTGGGAGTAGTGTTGCGGTCGATCGGGCTGGGTATCAATTCTGACTCGCCCACGCGAGTTTTGTTGCTGCGCTTTCTCAAAGGCCCCGGCCGCTCCTACGACGAAGACGGGGCAATAGAAGCCTTGCAACGGGCATTTCCCCATTTGATCGACCAAGTGCGTACCGGCAGAGCCGAATATTTTGGGGCCGAAGCAATCACCCGCTTCGATCGCGCCGAAGCTCAGCGAGGCTGGGATATCGCCAAAGGAGCGATCGCCAGCGAGCTCTATTCCGTCGTGGTACTAGACGAACTAAACCCTGTATTGGACTTGGGTTTGCTGCCAGTTGACGAAGTAGTCCAAACCCTCAAAAACAAACCAGAATATTTAGAAGTCATCGCCACAGGCCGAGCGGCCCCGGAAGCTTTGCTGGAGATTGCCGACTTACACTCAGAAATGAAGCCCCACTATCACCCCGCAGCGGCAGAGCATCATATTTCCGGTATCGAAATATACACTGGAGCGGGGAAAGGCAAGTCTACGAGCGCTTTGGGCAAAGCTTTGCAGGCAATAGGTAGGGGTATCAGTCAAGACCAATCTCACCGGGTGTTAATCGTGCAGTGGCTGAAAGGTGGCACAGGTTATACAGAAGATGCGGCGATCGCAGCTTTGCGACAAAGCTACCCGCAGCTAGTAGACCACCAGCGGTGCGGCCGAGATGCTATAGTTTGGCGGGGGCAACAGCAAGAGCTAGACTGCATCGAAGCAGAACGCGGCTGGGAAATCGCCAAATGTGCGATCGCCAGCGGCTGGTACAAAACGATTATTCTCGACGAACTCAATCCCACAGTAGACTTAGAACTGCTGCCGGTAGAGCCGATCGTCGAAGCCCTGCTACGCAAGCCGCGGGATACAGAAATCATTATCACCGGGCGCTGCCACAAACCCCACGCTTACTTTGACTTGGCAAGCGTACACTCCGAGGTATACTGTCACAAACACTACGGCGATCGGGGCGTAGAACTAAAGCGGGGCGTAGACTTTTAAAGCCCGGAGCGGTACCGAGTTCAATCCGGGCCAGAATTATTAAATGACGGCCCTGCCTGGAAAACCGGAAATTGCCACAAAGCCTTGTTACCAAGTAAAAATCTCCCAATTTTCCTTGTCTTCCCGATCACCCAGATCCGCCTTTTTTAATCTTTAATTTCCTCATCCGGACGCGATCCCCGACCGCCAATCCAGAATGGAACATTAAGAATATGAGCCGCGTCTTCTTGAGCGTGAGCACCTGAGACAGTGCACCAGGATTATTAAAGGGTGAAGACTTTGAAAATAAAAGCTTACAAGCAAAAAATCCGCGAGGGAGAAAGTCTAGACAGGGTTAACGCCAGTAGGCTAGACTTGCGGCTGGCAAACAGGTTAAACTACAGCGGAATCCAAACATTCGGTGTTCTAGGCAGTGTCTGTAGTCGCACCAGCGATGACCAACAAGTAGAGGAGTGAAGCTTTATGACAACGTTAGATGACAATTCTAATCAACTAGATTTAAACCTTCCGGGGCTAGGCCCGGATACAGTATTCGCCGGAGAGGGGGCGGATTTCATTAGAACTTCCACCCTGGGCGGCAGCTTAATATTTGGCCAAGGCGATAACGATACTCTGATTTCAGTTGGCCCGAACGATACCATATACGGCGGCGACGACGAAGATTCAATCAGATCTCAGCGGACTCCGGCTTTGCTATTTGGCGACTCCGGCAATGACACCATGATCGCTGAAGCCCGCGCTAGCCTGTACGGCGGTTTGGGAGAAGACTTGATCCAAGGTACTGTCGAAGCTAACCTCATGTTTGGTAATGAGGGCGCAGATACGATGCTGGGAGGGGCCCAGAGAGCAGATTCCCTCTACGGCGGTAAGGACAATGACTCGATCGGCTTCTTCATCGCAGGGGGTGGCAACAACCTCGGTCTTCCCCTAACCGGAGGCTTCGCTGGCAATGAAGGCAGCAACTACTTGCGGGGTGATTTGGGCGACGACTTGGTTGTAGGTATCAATGTAAGAGACAGTCTCTTTGGCGGTAAAGGCAACGACACCCTAAGAGGTGTGGCCAGCAACAGCTACCTGTCGGGCGATCTGGACGACGACATCTTATTCATTACCAACCGTACCCAGACAAGCCCGTTTGCTCAGGGCAGCGTCATTACGATCGGCATTGAGAGAACCACCTTGATTGGTGGTGGCGGCAACGATTCTCTCACCGGGGCGATCGGCGAGTTTGAAGCCGGCAGAAACTTCTTTGAGGGCGGCGAGGGCAACGACACGATCAGGGTTTTTGCCACGCAGGATACCGCTTTGGGAGGTGCAGGCGACGACTTCATCGAGTCATCCAGGGTATCGAATCTAACTTTGAGCGGAGGCGCCCAGAGTTCATTTCCCGGCTTCGCGGGTCGCAACTTGCTCGACGGCGGAGTAGGCAATGACACGATCGTTGCAGCTTTTGCGACGGATACAATGGTCGGCGGTGAAGGCAACGACAGCCTGAGCGGTACCTTTACTAACGCAGCCGGTGGAGATGGCAACGATACTATCGATGCTACCAAGGCCATTTTTGCTGGTACTGGTACTGCTTTGATTACTCTCGAAGGCGGTCTGGGCGGCGATCTGTTAATTGGCTACACCAATCCTACTACTGGCAGCAGCTTCACCGTCACCAACCTCATGAACGGTGGCGAGGGAAGTGACACCATCATCTTTGGCAGCAATCGCGATCGCGTGATTGGCAACGTTGCGGGTAACGACTTCATCTCCTACGCTAGCGGCGTCAGCTTTACCGGTCTTACAGCGCCAAACTTGATTAGCGATACCTTAGGCAGCAACTTCATTATTGGTGGCAACGGCACTGATGTGATCACTACTGGTAACGGGGATGACATCCTGTTCGGCGACTCATCCAATGCTACCGACGCCGCTGGAGGAGCCGGGGACGATACCTTAAATGCCGGTGCTGGAAACGACACCTTGCTGGGCGGTTTTGGAAAAGACTATTTGATCGGCGGCGACGGTAACGACTCTCTCGGCGGGGGGCCTGGTGCTGACACGCTGATTGGCGGATCGGGTAATGACAGCTTCTACTACAACAACTTCGGCGAGGGCGCCGTGGGTACTGACACAGACCAAATCGGCGATTTTACGAGTGGCCAAGACAAGTTTATCTTCCAAATCAATGGCTCCAACGGCTTCCCCAACTTGAGGGTACTGGATAATACGAATCGAATTTCTTCGAAGGCGTTCTTGCCGCTTGAGAGTGGGACTTACAACGGCACTTTTGGTCCAGCCGGGGCGGGCGCGACAGAGCCGTTCGTCTTTTATGAAAATGAAACTGGACGACTAGGATATGACTCTAACGGTGTTGGTACTGCTGGCGGAGTAGTTACGCTGGCAATTCTGAATGGCAGACCGGGCATTACGGCTGCTGACATTACCCTGATTTAATTTGGGTAAAAGTGGGTGGGGTCGATTCTGAAACATCGCCCTACCAACTCTCAAAACTAATTGTGCTATGTTTCGAGCTGGGGATATCCATCCCTGGCTTTTTTATTGGCATTGAGAATTGGGCATCGGGGATTGGGCATTGGGCATTGGGCATTGGGCATTGAAAGGAAGAGCAGATTCACCGATCCATTTTGCCACCCATCAATAATGTTGATAAACCAGCCACCCAGCTCAAAGACGATATAATTGACATTTGAGTAAAAGTCGATTATCGTAGCAGACTAATATTCTATTTTGTCCTTCAAAAAAAGTTATTAATAGTGTAACTGCCCAATGGTCATCTAGCAGATTTAGGCAATAAAATAGAAGAATATTCTCTAAATCTGAATCACCAAGAAGGAAAAAATAAAGCTATTTTGTTTGCCAGTAAGTTAGGCATTACCCTAGAAAATGCTGAAATGCTCAAACAGGCTTTAAAAGAAGCTGCTATCAACGAAGATGTTGTTATTCAAAAAAACAATGAATACGGAACACATTATAACATGAAATTATTGCTGAAAACCGAAGTAGGTGAATCTCTGATTATAGCAGCTTGGATCGTCCGCTTAGGTGAAAGTTTCCCCCGATTAACAAGTTGTTATCCCGTCCAAAAGTGAAGTAAAAACAATGAAAACAATTAAAGACCTTGATATTGTTGCTTTAACTGAAGATTTAGAAGCAACCCATTTTGAAACCAAACAAATCATTAAATTATATAAAGGACAAGTAGGAACAGTCGTGATGGAATTTGATGGCAGTGCTTTTGAGGTAGAATTTTCTCATCAAGATGGCACAACTTATGCAATGGAAACAATTCCAGCCACAAAATTAATGCTTTTGCATTATGAATTACTAGAATCTATAGGGGCAGTTCGCCGATGAATTTTGCCACGCACCAATAATGTTGATAAACCCATTCCCACCCAACAAAGAACCCCGATTAAGCATCGTCGCTCAACCGTTAAATTCAATTAATTCAGAATTTTGGGCTGGGTGGGGGCGGGTTTATGAGATGGTTAGTTTTTGGCAATTATGGTTGGTAAAACCCGCCCATACATAACAAAAAAATCCCGCAAACATATCGTTTGCGGGATTTAGTAGGCAGGAAACTTGTAGGGAATACTGTTACTAAGCTCGGTCTACAATCTCTTTTGCTTTATCTTTGAGGTCTTCTTTCAGGTGAATTGCTGATGCTTGATCCTGCTTGGCTTGACCTTCTAATTTATCTTTCTGATTGCCTGTAACTTCGCTAACAGCTTCTTGGATTTTGCCTTCAATATTCTTCGCTGTTGCTTCGACTCTATTTTCAATGCTCATAATTTTTTATTCTAACTCTACAACTATTAATATATACTTTTAAAGTTGAGTCTATATCCCTCTTTAGATAGATTTGTTATTACCGTTATTTCTATGTTAAAGGTTCGATTGGAATTTCCACAAGTTTATTTCTCGAAGAAAAACCGGATTTAATGCCGATCGCAGATTTCGGCACTTTAAACTTTTTCGCTAACAGCATGATTAATTCTTGGTTTGCTTTACCATCAACGGGCGGGGACTTGAGATGTATTGTGAGGCTGCCGTCGGGTTGTTCTGCGATGCTTTGCTGTTTGGAATTCGGTTTAACTTTGACTGTGAAAATAGTCATACTTCGACTTTCTCTGAATGTTCGATCTTCGTTCCCAAAACTTTCAGAAATTCAGCCAGCCAGTTAGGGTGTGCTGGCCACGCGGGGGCGGTGACTAAATTGCCATCGACTACGGCTTCGGTAACGGGAACTTCTGTATATTTGCCGCCGGCCCGGAGTACGTCGGGGCTGCAAGCGGGGTATGCGGTGCAGCGTTTGCCTTCGAGTACGCCGGCGGCGGTTAGGACTTGCAAGCCGTGACAAATAGATGCGATCGGCTTTTTGCTGTTGGCAAAGTAGCGGGTAATTTGCAGCACTTGTTCATTGAGGCGGATGTATTCTGGGGCGCGTCCTCCGGGGATAATCAAAGCGTCGTAGTCGGCCGGGTTGATTTCGTCAAAAGTCGCGTTTAAAGTGAAGTTGTGACCTGGTTTTTCGCTGTAGGTTTGATCGCCTTCAAAGTCGTGAATTGCGGTGCGAATTGTTTGGCCTGCTGCTTTGTCCGGGCAGACTGCGTGGACGGTATGACCTACCATTTGCAGTGCTTGGAAGGGAACCATTACTTCGTAGTCTTCTACAAAGTCGCCGACTAACATTAAGATTTTTTTGGCTGTCATGTTGACAACTCCTGTTATTTTGATTGGGTTAAATAGGATTATAAAAAATGCGGGGCCGTTAAAAAGCCTGCCCCGCAAGCTATTCTGGAATCTAGAAACCGTTGCGTCCCCAAATGACCATTGAAATTGAGAAGGAGAACAGAACTAGCACCGAAACCCAACCGAGTGACAAAATATCCATAGCTATTTATTGAACAAACTGTACAAAGTGACTCCAAACCTTATGATAAGTCAATTTGAGCCATTTTTGAAATGAGGGCGCTGTGAAGGATTCGTCAAATTTTAGTGCGGCTGAACGGGTAGAATCTTTGAAGGCAGGGAGTGTTGCTGCTTTTTCTTGTTTGCTGGGTTTTGGGGCGATCGCCCTTGGTAATAGCTTAATTCTGGCGGATAGGTTGGATTCTCTGGCGAGTTTGCAGGTAAGGGAAATTGACCTAAATTTTGCCTTGAGAGGGACGATCGCACTTTTGGGCGGTTTTTTGTTCGGCGTGACTTACCGCTATGCGATTCGCCGAGATGTTAACCCGCAGCTTAAATCTGGTGCGGTGTTGGCTTTTGGACTGGTGCGGGCTTTTGGACAGTTGGATGCTGGATTGTCTTTTGAGGCGAGAGTTTCTTTTGAGGCGGGCAAGATGCCCGCACTACAAGACTTATTGCCGTTTGCGGTTCGCGGTGTCGAGAGTGTGGTGTTGTTTGCGATCGCGGGTTTGGTTTTGGATTGGGCGATCGGGCGATCGTGGATTAAGCCCTTTGATTCTTGAGTGTAAAATCTTGCAGCATTTTTAGGAACAGGCAAGATGCCTGTTCCACAAAAGTTCAATTTTCTTGTGGGGTGGGCGCATTTTTAGGAACAGGCAAGATGCCTGTTCCACAAGAATTGAATTTTCCTGTGGGGTGGGGTTCTAGCCTGCCCAAAAAATACAATTTAGATGCGATCCAGCTTATTTTTGCGCTAAACCCGCCCCTAGAAAGTTAATACCTCAAATTCTGGATTGCCGTAAACCATCTGTTTATCTACCGCCGACAAAACTTTATTGTTAGCAGCATCAGAAACTAAACACTGACAAACTAGCTGCGCTACATCCGCCCGGTGAATGGTTCCAGCAACTCGACAATCTTCTGTTAAAATACCGTTGCCTGTTGCAGGTTCCGATTTGAGTCCGCCGGGACGAATCACTGTATAAATCATCCCGCTTGCTATCAAATGATTTTCGGCTTTTTCCTTTTCAATTAAAACCGGGCGCAAAGTTTCTAAAGCTTGGGGTGGCAAAGCGCCGACACTATTACCGCTGCCGATGGATGAAACTAAAATAAATTTTTGCACGCCTGCTTTGACAGCCGCATCAATCAAGTTTTTGTTGCCCAAATAATCGGCTCTTTCTCCATCTTTTGGCAAGCCACCAATTGTGCTGATTACGGCATGAATTGGCTCACCGCCAGCCATCGCCGCTTCCACAGCCGCAGCATCCAAAGCATCGCCAGTCACGACTTCGATGCCCATGGTTTCTAATTCGGTAGTGGTTGCGGGCGATCGCAAAAGTGCTGTTACTTGCATATTTTGTGCTATCAGACATTTCGCGATTTCTAAGCCGACTCCTCGACTAGCACCCGCTAAAAAAATGTGGAATTTGTCTGTCATATTAATTGGGATTTAATTGGTGCAGAAAGTGGTTTATTTGACTGGATATAATTATACAACAATCTTCTGTCTATTGGTGAATGAGTTTTTTTATTTAACCGCAGAGGGCGCAGAGGAAGAGAGGGGAATGATGGGCAATTACCGATTGCCTATTTCCCATTTACGTTAGATTTTTTTGCCTACCATTACTACCCAAGATTGAGCTTCGCGGGGTAAGCCGGGGGGGCGATAGTAGTGATTGACAATTGCAAATCCTGTTTGTTCTAAACAAGGTGCTAAAGTATGATATTCCCATCCGGCAGTATAGCGTTTTCCCGTTGGTCTCTCGTCGTATCCTTCCCAATTTCCCCGACACATTGACATGACAATTGCACCGTTAACAACTAAGGCTTTGTGCAAATCTTGCAGCACTTTCACCATTTCGTCGCTGGGAACGTGAATCAGGGAAGCATTGGCAAAAATACCGTCAAATTCGGCTTTTGGCAAGTCGAGATTCAGAAAAGATTGTTGCCAAACTTCGCATCCCGATAACTTCTTGGCTATTTCTACAAAAGCTGGAGTTGCATCTAAGCCTACAACTGTGTGTCCTTGGCTCTTGAACGCTACTAAATCTCGTCCTGGGCCGCATCCTATATCGAGAATTTTACCGGGATTGCGGGGCATAGCAGCGGTCAGTGCGGATCGATTTTGGGATACGTCGTGATGCCAAGTTCCTTCTCGAAAAGATTCGGCAGTTAGCTGGTATTCTGCGATCGTAATTTCTTCGCGTTTGTCCACAATTTCCCCCTCTTGTATTATTTTAGATTTTAGATTTTAGATTTTAGATTGAAGAATGTCAACCGTAGAATAAGGCTTTCGGGCTACAATCTAAGAACTTACGGCTTACGCATTCGCTACCTCAGAAACCAGGTTTTTCTTCCCCATTCGTAAACGTGAAATATAGATATTGGGTATGGACACGGCACTGCCGTGTCCTCCTCTATTTCATCCGATTGAAAACTGGTATAAGAGTTAAACAACCATGGTTTTTTGTTCAGATTTGGTAACTGCTGAATCAACTTCTAAGAGAGAACCTTCGGGGGATTCGATCGCAAATCCCGCATCTCGAATCATGTCCCAATCTTGATGGGCAGCTTGTCCGGGAGTTGTCAGATAATCGCCAACAAAGATAGAATTAGCAGGGTAGAGTCCGAGAGGTTGCAGCGATCGCAAATGCACCTCCCGTCCCCCAGCAATCCGAATTTCTTGGCTAGGAAGCAAAAATCGGAACAAACAGAGAATTCGCAAACATTGGCGGGGAGTTAACCGATTCACATCTGCAAAGGGCGTGCCGGGAATCGGAATGAAAAAGTTAACCGGCACGCTAGTAACGCCCAAATTGCGAAGCGAAAGCGCTAAATCGATCGCATCATCATCCGATTCGCCCATCCCCAAAATTCCGCCGGAACAAGTTGTGATTCCCGCTGCTTTTACGTGTTCGACTGTTTCAACCCGATCGCCAAAAGTGTGAGTCGTGCAAATGTCCGAGTGATATGATTCGGAAGTATTGAGATTGTGATTTACGCGATCGACTCCAGCTTTAGCTAAACGATGAGTTTGTTCCTCGCTCAACAATCCCAAACAAGCACAGATTTTCAGGTTATAATTTGCCTTCACAGTCTCAACAGCATCCAAAACGCGATCGAAAGTAGATGCGCTAGGTTGGCGGCCAGAAATCACCAAACAAAACGTACCAGCTTTTAAGTCTGCTGCGCGTTGGGCGGCATCCAGAATTTTCTCCTTAGCTAAAAGCGGATATTTCTCAATTTCCGCAGTCGAAATTTTTGACTGAGAACAATAATGGCAATCTTCAGGACAAAGGCCACTTTGAGCATTTAACAAATAGTGCAGCCTGACTCGGTTTCCCCAGTAGTGGCGGCGCACCCGATAAGCTGCATTTAGTTGTTCAAGCAAAACCTCATCCGGTGCGCGCAATACGGCTAAAGATTGCTCGCGAGAGAGACATTTGCCCGCCAGCGCGTCGTCAGCCAAATCGTTCCAATTGGGTAAATTCATTACTAAAATTAAAGGGTTTACAGAGTATCCAAAACCTGACGAATTACCCGATAAATCGATTCTAGTTCATCAGGAGAAATGCAGTAGGGAGGCATCAAGTAAAGCGTATTTCCCAAGGGGCGGAGCAAAAAACCCGCTTCGAGAAATCTGGCTTTCAATACAGGAGCAATGTCATTAAAATAACCGGAAACGCTTTCCGTTTTCACATCCATTGCTGCGATGGTGCCGCAAGTCCGAATCCGTTCGAGTTTAGGATGATTTCTCAGCCATTGATTCAGATATTTGTGGTGGAGTTTTTCCATCCCTTGATACACATTTGGGTTTTGCTCCAAAAGCTCCAAGGATGCTACACTCACCGCACAAGCTAAGGGATTTCCGGTGTAAGAATGACCGTGAAAAAAAGCTTTGTCCCATTCATCTCGCCAGAAAGCTTGATAAATATCCTCCGATGCCATTGTGACAGCAATTGGCAAGCAGCCACCAGACAATCCTTTAGACAAACACAGGATATCCGGTGAAGTTCCAGATTTAAGCGACGCAAACAGTTCGCCCGTGCGACCAAAACCCGTCATTACTTCATCGTAAATCAACAATACATTAAACTGACGGGCAAGTTGTGCGATCGCCTGCAAAAACTCAGGGCGGCACATTCGCATCCCCCCAGAACCTTGCACCAAAGGTTCGATAAAAATTCCCGCATAGCTGCCCTGCTTTAAAAAAAACTCCAATTTCTCTAAACTCGCCGCCTCCTTGCTTTCCACCTCATCATCGCCGTCAAAAGTCGCCGGAAAAGGAACAACATCCCCCGCAAACATTAAAGGTGCAAAAGATTCCCACCACAGCGAACTTCTGCCAGCAGACATCGCGCCCACAGTATCGCCGTGATAACCTCCCTCAAAACTAATAAAGCTAGTGCGGTTAGTTTCTCCCAGATTACGCCAATATTGAAATGCCATTTTCAGAGCAACTTCAACAGCAGTAGAACCGTTATCCGAAAAGAAAATCCGCGTTAAAGAAGCAGGCGTATGAGTTAGCAATTTACTTGCAAGTTTCTCGGCCGGTTCGTGAGTAAACCCCGCAAAGATTACGTGTTCTAACTTTTGAGCTTGTTCATAAAGAGCCTCAGCCAGAACCGGATGGCTGTGCCCATGAACAGTCACCCACCAACTAGAAATGCAGTCGAGAATTTGCCGCCCGTCTGCTAATTCCAGCACCGATCCTTTGCCCCGAATTACCTTCAGCGGCGGGGCAGCCGTTTTCATTTGCGTGAAGGGCTGCCAAATCGGTGAATTTGAAGAATTATGTTCCTGATCCACAGTCATTTTTACCAATCAAACTAATATTAAGTCGCCTTTTAATATAGCAAGTTTTACTCACTTATGAAATTTTTATTTTTTCTTCTTTATTGTTCTCTTCCTACCCTACCCTTCGGGAACCCCTGCGGGGAACGGGAACGCCTTCGCCGAACGTTTCCTTAGCGTCTTCGTGGTTCGTTCAAAAAAAATCTAGTTTGGTGTTGAGGGCGGCTGCGCTGCAACGTCTGCCGCCATATCACGTATACCCCGGCGATGGTTAAATTGGTCAGTTACAATTTTCTGCCTTTGAGCAAATAAGTCGTCATAGATCCTTTGCCTTTAACATTAATTTTACCGCGCTTTTCCAACAAATACTTATCGCACAGCAACTCATAAGTTGAGTTGCTAACTTGAATTTTACCCGGAAGTCCTTGAGATTCCATGCGGCTTGCTGTATTCACAGCATCTCCCCACAAATCGTAAATAAACTTTTTAGTACCGATGACACCTGCTACAACAGGCCCAGTATTAATGCCAATGCGGATATTGAGAGGTTTACCGCATTCGTCGCGGAATTTCATAATTTCTTGCTGCATTTCCAGGGCCATTTCGGCAATAGATTCGGCGTGATTTGTACAGGGAAGCGGCAAACCGCCTGCTACCATATAATTGTCACCTATCGTCTTAATTTTTTCTAAGCCATATTGTTCGCTTAAGCGATCGAAAGATGAAAAAATTTTGTTAAGTAATTCGACTAATTCTTCAGGAGATGTGCGCGAAGATATTTCGGTAAAGCCCACAATATCAGCAAACAAAACCGTAACTTCGGCAAATCCGTCCGCAATATTTATCTGACCTTGTTTGAGGCGATCGGCAATCATTACCGGTAATATATTTAGTAATAAACGTTCCGACTTTTCTTGTTCGGCGCGCAATACTGCCTCAGCTTGTTTCCGCTGTGCAATTTCCTGGTATACTCGGTGAAACATTTGATTGAAGGCGACCATGAGTTCTCCCAACTCGTCATCGCGCTTGACAGACAGAGAGTAGAAATCAGGTTGTTCTCGATCTTTGCTCAAAGCGTCTCCGGCAGCGATCAAGTCATCGCGCAACCTCAATATAGGTGCAATTACTGTCACGCCTAAAAAGAACATCGTCACAGAAGTGACAAAGGCTGATATAATGATGACTAGAACAGCAACCCGTCCGATAAATGCGTAGAGTTCCGGCTGAACTGTGGAAGCATCGTGGCGCACAATTAAGATATAATCGCCTCCCAAATGTCGCTCCGTCCAAGCAATATCGTAGCGCTTACCATCGAAATTGTGATTGTGAACTATACGAGATCTTTTTAGTTGATCGAAACGGATTTCTGGGGGTTCGCCAAGTGTATATATTAGCTCACCGTTAGCTTGGTAAATAGATAGTCCTAAGACTACTTGAGAGTCCTTAGTAATATTTTTTACTTCTTCTTGCAAAAAAGTGCGATCGGAAATATCTTGTTGGAGCAAAAACTCTAGGGAATCCACAGTCGCGCGAGATACCTGTTCCAGTTGACTTAAAAGTTCATTTTCGCGCCGAAAATAAGAGGGAACTAAAATAATTCCCTCTATGACAAGAATGCTAGCAAATACCCACAAAGCTATTTGCCTAGACAACCGAGATTTGAAAAAACTCAAGAATGATAAAATCCGCAAAAACATAAAATTTACTATTTGGCAAATGGCGACTTTAGGGAATAGGAAAAAAAACCGGGTTTCTGGTAATAAATTTTGGGTGAGTCCACAAAGCAACTGTGTAGAAACCGCGTTTCTCACATCCCCTGTGTAATTCCTGAAATTGTCAGCAGTCAACACCCAGCAGCCATTAACGGTTAGTTCTTGGCTAAGCACTAACGACTGATGACTCCCGACTAACTAGCAGACCCCTTAATAATATAATAAACAAATTAAACCGAAACTGCGCTGACTAGCCTGCCTGCAAGCAGATAAGTATTCATATCGCCCTTGCCTTTGATGTGGATAATTCCTCTGTCTTCAAAACGATACTTATTTTGCAAGATATCGTAAGTTGCTTTTGTGACTTGAATCGCGCCGGCAATCCCGTGGGATTCCATGCGGGCTGCTGTATTGACGGCATCGCCCCAGAGGTCGTAAATGAATTTTTTAGTGCCAATAACCCCCGCAATTGCCGGCCCGGTATTGATGCCGATGCGAATGTTAATTCCTGCATGATGTTTGGCATTAAATTTTGCTAATTCCTCCTGCATATCTAAGGCCATTTCCGCAATGCTTTCGGCGTGGTTGGTGCTGGGATTTGGCAAACCTCCCACTACCATATAAGCATCTCCAATTGTTTTGATTTTTTCCAAGCCGTACTTTTCCGTTAAACCATCGAAGGCTGAAAAAATTTCGTTGAGAAACTTGAGCAATTCTTCGGGAGATATTTGTGCTGAAAGCACGGTAAAGCCTACGATATCCGCAAACAGAATCGTGACTTCTGCGAAGCCGTCAGCAATACTGCTTTGACCGTTTTTTAGCTTGGCAGCAATGGATTCGGGTAAAATATTGAGCAGCAGGCGATCGCACTTTTCCTGTTCATTTACCAATTCTACATTAGTTTCTTGCAATTGTGCCGTGCGTTCCCTGACGCGCTGTTCTAATTGTTTAGCATTTTGGCGCAACCTGCTGATAGATAAAGTTAATCCTGTCACCCCTAAAATAGAAAGTCCTACTAACAGTAAAAACAAATTTTTCAGTCCCCCGCGAGTTTTTTGAGTGATAGTATCGAGAGGTTGAGTAATTTCTAATATCCCCCGCACATCTCCCACTTTCCAATCAGTTTTAGGACTGTCACGGTGAGTATTGTGACAGTTAACGCAGCTAGAACTTAGAGTATCTGCCTCGGCATATCGAAAGGCTGGCTTGCCGCGATAATTCTCACTGCGAAAAAATTTCTGGGTCGGATTTTTTGTCAAATAAGTAATAGCTTGCCGTTCAAAATCGTCTCGGGCTCCGCCTTCTTTTCGCCGCCAGGGAAACGGGTAGTCGCTGTAGAGACGAAGTGATACTTCGGGATTTTTGTTAGTGATCTGGTTGCCCAGTTCTATTAAGAAAGTGGCCGGTACGGGAACTGTTACTTTTGTCGGGTTGTAGTCGTGGGTAAAGTTAATCGCTTTAGCGGTGTTGAGAGGATTGACAACATCGGAACTGTAAAGGGTGCGGGCTTCTTTAACAGCTTGGGCATAGAGGGTGGCATTTTGGAGGGCTTGCGATTCGATTAGGGTGGAGGAAAGACGAGACATATTTGCCATCGCTACTCCTACACCTACACAAAATAAAATTGTCACCGCAAGCAGAATTCGCTTGTAAATTAATTGGCTGATGGCAGCCCGAATTCGAGAAATCAACTGGCGCATGGTATCCTCAAGTGTGAGGTTTAATCTTGATGGGAATTTATGCACTACTAACATAACACTGCTTTTTCAGAGTGTTTTGCTGGCGTCCGGGGTAAAGCAAGACTCTCTGAGTGCAACCGAGGGTTAATTATTGTTTACCGCCAGTGTTTCGTTTGTCCGTAAAACTACGCATAAGTTTATAATGGCGATTCCCTACGGGATAGCGGCAATCGCGCGGAATTTTTGCTCGATCTCGGTTAGGATAGCAATTGTAGTCTATGGTTGGCGATCGTGAATTCTGACTCTACTGTCTCACCTGCGCGCAACGAAATTTTTCCGGGAGAAGTTTTCGTTAATACTGCCAATTTTGATACGGGCATTCGGCAACTTTTACCTAAATATGACGAAATGTTGGATGTATTAGCAGGCTGCATTGCTAAGGCAAACCACCGCATTTTGGAACTCGGCTGCGGTACGGGGGAACTCACTTTAAAAGTTCTCCAACGCTACCCGTCTGCGGAAATAGTTGCTGTCGATTACTCGCCGCGAATGCTTGATTTTGCCCGCACCAAAATAGAGTCTGCAGGATACGCAGCCCGGTGGACTGGCATAGAAATGGATTTTGGAGAATGGGCGAACAATCCAAATTTTTCGGGATTGGGGGATAAATTCAATGCTTGCATTTCATCTCTGGCAATTCACCATCTTGAGGACGAGATGAAGTTGAAATTGTTTCAACGGATTCGCGGAAGTTTAAGTGCTGGTGGATGTTTTTGGAATGCCGATCCTCTTTTAGCAGAATCAGCAGCAATGAAAGATATTTATCAAGCAGCGCGAGAAGATTGGGCGCTAAATCAGGGGGAAACTTTAGCACAAATTCGCGCAAATGTGGGAACGAGTGTCTCTTACGGGTATTCTAATCCCGATCGTCTAGCTACACTTTCGGCACAGTTGGAAATGCTGGTCTCATCTGGATTTGACACTGTGGCAGTGCCTTGGAAATACTACGGGATGGCGGTTTTTGGGGGATTTGTTAATTGAAAAAAACATTCTTGGAGGCAGAACTTCTATATGTAGGGTGCGCGAATAAGCACTTTACTACTTAAAGAAAGATTGCAGTTAGTATTTTATGTTACTAAGTTGTGATTGAGAAAATATATAATATGAATTCCGGTTGCATTGGAATGCTTAAACCGCAGAGTACGCAGAGAACGCAGAGGAAGAGAACAGAGAGATGAATAATTCCGATGAAGGGCGGATTTGATATAATACTGCTAGCATAAAGGAAAAAAAATGACTGCAACTGCGATTCAAAGTATTGACTGGGATGCTTTCTCGTCGGAACTATCGGGAATTGAAATAATTAGCGATCGCGCGCAAGTTGTCAAGCTATCTCAAGACTATTATCACTTCAGTCCAGTTTTGCAACCTCTCTTAAGTGATAAAACAGGAGATTTAGTAGTTCGTCCCGCCAGCGAAGCCGAAGTTTTGCGGATTGCTGCAGCCTGCGTCAAATTTAAAATTCCGCTAACTGTTAGAGGTGCAGGAACGGGCAATTATGGGCAGTGCATTCCCCTCAAGGGCGGCGTCATTTTAGATACCAGCAAAATGCACAGTATCCGCTGGATAAAACCGGGTTTAGCTTGTGTAGAACCAGGGGTGAAAATGTCGGTTTTCGACAAACAAGCGCGAGAAACTGGTTGGGAATTGCGGATGGTTCCCTCAACCTATCGCACCGCTACGATTGGGGGATTTATCGGCGGCGGTAGCGGGGGAATTGGTTCGATAACTTACGGCCAATTGCGCGATCGGGGAAATCTTCATGCCGTTCGAGTTGTTACAATGGAAGACGAGCCCCGCGTCATCGAATTGC
This sequence comes from Microcoleus sp. D3_18_C4, assembly GCF_036702355.1. Classification (NCBI taxonomy): domain Bacteria; kingdom Bacillati; phylum Cyanobacteriota; class Cyanophyceae; order Oscillatoriales; family Microcoleaceae; genus Microcoleus; species Microcoleus sp. D3_18_C4. The sequence goes on along the minus strand of NZ_JAUBTF010000038.1, from coordinate 7,369 downwards.
GCGGCGATGAAGTGCAAAAAGTCAATCACGCTTACGGCACAAATGGGATTATTACTGAGTTAGAAATTCCCCTCGCCCCTGCTTATGCTTGGGCGGAAATCATCGTCGCTTTTGACGATTTTATGACATCGGCAAACTTCGGTCAAGCTTTGGGCGATGCTGACGGAATTATCAAAAAACTAATTTGTGTTTGTGCTTGGCCGATTCCTGCTTATTTTGCTGCTTTCCGCGATGCAATTCCTGAAGGTAAGCACTGCGCTTTGTTAATGGTAGCTGAATCTTGTCTGGAACCGCTGCAAGATTTGGTGCGCGAATATGGCGGCACAATTTGCTATCAAAAAAACGCGCAAGCAGCGAGCAAAGGTGCGGCTATTGCTGAATTTACTTGGAATCATACAACTCTGCACGCTCGCAGCGTTGACCCGTCTCTGACTTATTTGCAGACGCTTTTTCCCCCAGATAAAGGTTTGAAATTGATTGAGGAACTGTATAATTTTTATGGGGATGAGGTGATGATGCACTTGGAGTTTTTGCGGATGAATGGCAGGGCGATCGCCGCTGCTTTGCAAATAGTTCGCTACACTACGGAATCACGGCTCAATGAAATTATTCGCTATCACGAAGAGCAAGGCGCACTGATTGCTAATCCTCACACTTATATATTGGAAGATGGAGGGATGAAAAGTATTAATGTGGAACAGTTGCAGTTTAAAGAGTTGGTCGATCCTTACGGTTTGCTTAATCCGGGTAAAATGCGGGCGTGGTTGGAACGGGATTAAGCGATGGTTTTTATAGCAGAAGGAAGAAGGAAGAAGGAAGAAGCAGTAATAGCAATGGTTTTAGCGGTTAAGAATGTCCTAACCGTCTTGGCGGTTGCTATAGATAAGATTTGGATCTTGAAATCGCTGCTAGACAAACTTTCGCCCGCGCAAGGCTAGACTAAGAAATCCGTTTTCTATGTCGGAGGTTTTAAGTCAATAAAAACTCAAGTCCTTGCTGCGAACAAAATTTGTCAATTTAAGGGACGGGGGCGGTAATTTCTGCTGGTGCGATCGCCCCCGGTGTAGGTACAGCTTGCTTTTCCAGTAGTAGGCGCTGTTTGTTGCGAAATTCTGCGGCCGCATCGTTCAAATTTTGTTGCTGTTCGCTATTAAATTCTTCCATGCTGCGGCCGCCTCCCAATTTGGATCTGTGAATTAAATCAAATATTCCGCTGCCGCTGCTGCGGCCGGAAAAGGGGTCGGTATTGTCTTGAGTTTGAAAGTCTTGCAGCGGTTGGGCATTATTTAAACCGCTGGCTTGAGCGAAGCTTGCTTGAGGGCAGAACAGAGCACAGGATGCGATCGCGCTTGCAGCAATCCCTATCATCAATTTGCCGGATTTGGAAGTTTTGGTGTTCATAATTTATTAGGTGAACTTTCAAAAAAACAATTCTATCTAAACAATATTCTGACTTGCGAGTAAATATTATATTACTTCGCTGGGGCTCAGGACAGGGCAAGGCCCATTGGTGTCAAGTTAAGCCTGAAAGCCTTGATAAATCTCGTTTTTACCTGAGTCCAGATCCCCCTAAATCCCCCTTAAGAAGGGGGACTTTGACCGCTTCTTGTCCCCCCCTTTTTAAGGGGGGTTAGGGGGGATCTGGGCCTAATCCCCAAACAGCAGTCTCTGAGTAGGTTTGAAGTTAAGTTGACACGAGCCAGGGCATTGCCGTGTCCTAGAATTGACGGTGCAGGTTAAACGATCGCCTCGCCCTGCCCTAAGCAAACCTGCGTTTCAGCAGCGGTTGAATGCTCAGCAGCGCCACCAAATCAAACGCCAGCAGCACTAATAGCGCTCCTCCAAAGGTGACTGTACCCCAAGGAGCTTGCATCACTACACTGGCTAGCGACCAATCGCTGTGCAGGTACAGGTAGCGGATGGGTTCGATCGCGTAACTCAGAGGATTGAGAGTCACCACAACTTGCAGCCACTCTGGCATAAATGACAGCGGCGCGAGGGCTGTACTCGCAAATAACAGCGGCAAGTTAGTAACAAAAATTACCGCTATTAATTCTACGTGGCCGGGGAGAGCGAAGGCTAAACCCAGACTCAAGCCCGTGACGCCCAAAACTAACAGCAGCACAATTAGGGCGATCGCCCCCAGTCCGGCAATTCCGGGTAATCCGGCGCCCAAAAACGCCCCCGCTGTAACGATTGTGCCGGTTTGGATAAAGCTGAGGGTGACGATAAAAATGGCCGAAGCCAGGACGATCGAAAATCTGGAAGCCAACGGCGCGACTAACAAGCGGTTGAGAAATCCGAACTCGCGATCGAACATAATCGGCAAACCAGCATTCAGCGCCCCCGCAAAAGCTGTAAAAACGATTACACCAGCGCCGAGAAATTGTCCGTAATTCTGGCTTTCGCCAAACAAGCCTGCCGGAGCATTTTCAAACAGAGCTCCGAACAAAACCAACCACATCAGCGGCTGAATAATTCCTGCAACTAGCGTCGAGGGGCGGCGCTGCAATTGAATAAACAGGCGCTTGGTTAAGGCGAGTGTTTCTTGGATGAAGTCGCCCAGCAGGGAACTGGAAGTGTCAGCGGATGCCGTGGAGAGTGGCCGCTGCTGGTTGAGGTTGTTGGGGGATGTAACAGTACCGCTCATAATTGCTTGCGCTGATTTTGATTAAATCTAACTCTCTTTACAGTAGCAAGTCTGGAGGTATTGGTGGTGTTGGGCGGGCGATCGGTTTTTGTGTGGAGTTTTGGTAAACTGAATATCATGTTATCGCACACACCAGACCTCGCCGAACAAATTAATGATTGGGAATTTATCGAATTGTGGGTAGATCCGATTGTTTTCCCCCCTCGAATTTTGATGTTAGTAAGTGGAAAAAATGGAGGTTTTTGTATTTATGACCCATCAACAAACTATAAGTCTCTGTTTCTGAGTTCAACCTATGATGAGGCTCATTCATGGCTTTTGGAAGATGAATATGAGCGCTGCGATGGTCGGCTTTTAGCAGAGGAAATTGCTTGATTTTTTCAGGGATATCTAGGGCTAAAAATTAGCATTAGCTCTCATCAATGATTAAAAATTAATTTATTCCAATATGCCATCCAAAGACCTGTATCACAATGTTGTCAAAAATGCCCTCATCAAAGACGGATGGAGAATTACCCACGATCCCTTGAGATTAAAATGGGGAATTAAAGATATGTACGTCGATTTGGGCGCAGAGCGGATTTTAAGTGCTGAGAAGGCTGGACAAAAGATAGCTGTAGAAGTCAAAAGTTTTGTGGGCGCATCAGACATGAATGAGCTGGAGAATGCGCTGGGTCAATATTTAGTTTACCGTTCTGTTATCGCTAGAACTGAACCAGATCGAAAGCTCTATCTAGCTATTACACAATCAGTTTTTAGTGAACTATTGTCTGAACCAATCGGTCAAATTATTAGAGCAGATTATCAAGTATGTTTAATCGTTTTTTCTGAAAAAAATGAGGAGATAGTACAATGGGAACCTTAGAAAATTATCGTCGCATTATCAAAAAAATTCTGACTGAATATGCTCAAATACCTTATGCTTATGGAGATATTCAGATCGAGACGGTTTTTGATAGCAATTCAGACCGTTATTTGCTAATAATCTTGGGACGTGAAAACGATATCAGAGTTCACGGATGTTTAGTTCATGTTGATATTATTGAGGGTAAAATTTGGATTCAAAGAGATGGAACTGAACAGGGAATTGCCAATGAGTTAGTAGCGGGGGGAATCCCCAAAGAACAGATTGTTTTGGGATTTCGTTCTCCCAATATTCGGCAGTACACGGGATTTGCTGTAAATTAAATATGGAGGATCAAGCTATGTCATCAAGGGCGATCGCCACTTTGGTCGAGATTATGGAATCTTTGCCGGAAACTCTGCAAGATAGAGTTGTTGAACACCTGCGAGAATACATTCTGAAATCAAATATTACTGTTCCTGTCAACCCTGACGGTAAGTTAGAAATTCCCGCTGAGATTGAAGCTCAACTGAAGCCTGGGGATCGATATGCAGTTACAGTGACAGGGGATAGTATTGTTTTTCAGAAAGTAGCAGGTTTCGACTGGGAGGAACTGCGGCGGCGTAGAGAGTCTTTACCACTAGATCCTAATCCCATGACAAAGGTAACAGGTTTTGACTGGGAGGAATGGGAGCGGCGAATAGAAGCAGCGAGTCCAGATCCTGATGAGTTAACAATGGAAGAAATTTGCGAACTTGTGCGGGAAGTGCGTCGGGAGAAACGTTCGGAAATAGAGTCGCACCAATGAAAATTGTAGTGGATACTAATATCTTTGTATCCGGCTGGCTGTGGGGAGGTATCCCAGCTCGTTTATTCAGATTAGCTCGAACTCGTCAACTCATAATTTGTACTTCTGAACCAATACTAGCAGAATTAGAGAATACTTTGAACAAACAAAAACTCCAGGCGAGATTACAGTCTTTGAGTTTTACCGTTAATGCTTTAATGAGCGGAACACGAGAGTTAGTGGAGATTTATGCGATTTCCACTATCAACGTGCCTGAGTTACGAGATGCTAATGACAATATGATTTTAGGAAATGCGATCGCTGCTGGTGCTGATGCAATTGTTACGGGCGATCTGGATTTGTTAGTGTTGCAGGAATATGAGGGGATTCCTATTGTTACGGCTAAGGAATTTTTGGAGCGTTATTTTCCAGAAAATTAGGAGGCGATCGCTCTTGCTGTGACAGTGCTATCCTAGATAAGAGAGCGATCGGAATAGGGAGGAAAAAATCTTGTCAACTATCACCGATATAGGAACTCTAATTAGCCGTCAGCCTGACATACATGGTGGCTGTCCAATTATTGCCGGAACGGGTGTTACAGTCCGGCGCATTGCTATTTGGTACAAGCAAAGTTTGAGTGCAGAAGAAATTGCCGATCGCATCGGGCATTTAACTCTCACTCAAGTCTATGCAGCTTTGACTTATTACCATGCTAACCGAGAGGAAATTGATGCTGACATTGCAGCGGAAGCAGCAGAGGGCGATCGAATAGAAGCATTGAATTCTCAGCGTAAGATTCAAAAGCAGCCGACGGATATAGCTTTGGAAATACCAACAGTAGCAAATTATCCCAGTCGCCGAGAATTTATGAAATTACCGCTGGAAGAGAGGGGAAGGATTTTAGAAAGACAAGCTGAGGCAATGTTGCAACATTACCAGGAAGATAGAGAATGGCAAGAATTAGAAGCAGGAGATTTAATTGACTACTAACTCTCCTTCTCCTAAACGGGGTGATATTTGGTTGGCTAATTTTGATCCAACACTGGGAGCCGAAATAAAAAAAATTCGTCCGGCTGTAGTGGTAAGTTCTGATAATGTTGGTAAGTTACCAGTGAAACTGGCTGCACCTATCACAGATTGGAAAGAATATTATGCTGGTAATATCTGGCACGTTAAGATTGAGCCAGATATTGCTAATGGTTTAACGAAAGTTTCGGCAGTAGATGTGTTGCAATTGCGGGGTATGGATGTACAAAGATTCATTCGTAAAATAGGAGAACTTTCGACTACTGATATGGAGGAAATTGCGAGGGCGATTGTGGCTGTAGTAGAGTATCAGTAGTTATTTATCAAGAGCGATCGCACTTGGTTTAAGTAAGGGCGATCGCAGACTTACAACTTAGCATTCCCAGGTTACGCAGTCAGAAGGCAGTTATGGTTTAGCAGCTTTTACCACATCCTCAACCATTTTAATCGCCTCTTTGATTGCAATTTGACCGCTTTCTACGGCCCTAATTAAATCCTGAGCGTCTTTCGGGCTAATTAGATCGAGCCTGACGGGTTCTTTCAAGGAAACAATAAATTTATTTTTATCGCTGTCTTCCAGCCTAGAGGCTCTTTCTTTGGCTTCAATATCTGTTACCTGTTTTTTTAAATTTTCAACCATTTCTGCTTGTTTTCCCTGGTCAAAAGTGCCATCCGATAACATTCGTTTTACCCCTACAAGACCAGCAGCACCTAAAGCTGCTGCGCCAACAACTAATCCTACGGGAGGTGCAACGGCTATTAACCCAAATAATACAGATGTACCACCGAAAGCTGCCACCGCCGCACCAGCACCGGCCGCCCCCACCACACCAATGCCAATATCGGCTAAAATCCCTAATTTATCATGTGGGTTTTTTTCCAATTGCTCTATTGACTTAAGAATTTGCTCTTTGGTTGGCGTTTTATTTGCAGACATATTAGACCTCAATCTTTTTGCTAATTTGGGCAGTTAAGCAGTGATGACGTTGCGGAAAATTGTATTGAAAACGTCTATCAGTAATTGAAAAAAATCTTTGGCAATCTCAATAATCTCTTGAACAATTCCAATAATTCCATCAGACTCCTCTTTGTCTCGATCGAGTCGGTGGCCGGCTATTGCACCAATTGGGATACCCAGCGCTGTTGCCAAAGGTGCTAATAACGGGCCGACAAATGGTATCGAATTTGCCAAAATTTCTACAGCGACACCAACAGCAACGCCTATCACTAAATTAGGATGCGCTTTGACAAACTCTATGATTTTAATCAGGAGAATTTTGCCGATGAGTAAAACTTTGTTAGCAGCTTTTTTCGTGTATGTGGCAAGTTCATGCAGCCGCATCGAGACTTCATGCGGCAAGCCCATATCATTTAACCAGACATACAAGTCGCTGCTACTCATTGCATCAGCATCGACTTGCCAGAGAGCCATTTTTAAATTAGCTTGCGGTAGGGATAATGCACTAGACATGATTTCTTTCCTATGGTAAATTAGAAAATATTTACGAACATTTCACAAGGCGAAAAGCCCCTAGACATTGCTCACAGATCCAGCAAAATTGCGAGCAACTTCTTTAACCGCTGGAGTAGCGGATGCAGCCACATTTTGAGCAACTTTTTTAACCGTTAGGGATGGACGGTGCTATCTGGCATAGTTGCGCCAGTCAGATTTACATTGTTAAAATCTTTTAGGTTGCCTAAGATTGTTTTAAAGCCCGTGATTAAATTTTAATTTAATTTTTATGTATTGGAAAGTAGGAGAATGTCACAATTTGCCAGGAGTTAATAAAATTAGCTAGCCGTTCAAAGTCACATTTTGCCATCCTTAGTCAGAAAAAGTCAGAAAAAGTCTGGTACAATAGATAAAACCTCCTACATTTACCCAATAAATGGATGTTCAAGAACTCTTAAGGTTGGCCGATGGCTTGGTGTTCACTAAGACGGGCAAACACCTAGACGATCTGCAACAGGCAGTAGTACGGGGAACTGGGAGCATGTCACTTTTGCGATAAGTATTTATACTTGTGCAGTTTTTCGAGGTCTACCAATTAAGCCATTTAAG
>NZ_JAUBTF010000037.1:0-74362 GCF_036702355.1 Microcoleus sp. D3_18_C4 | reverse complement strand
TGCCTATTTTTTTTTAGCACACATTGGCTCAATCCTTACAAAGGTATGGGTTTCAGGCTGGTTGTTACCCCCCCAGGTAGGACACAAAATCTCGTGTTTCCGAACGCACAGGTAAATCGGTTGTCCCTCTTCCTGTATCGGATTATCTCGGTCATCGAGTAGGCGACCCATGACGGTTTCAGAACGAACATCGGTCACTTCCATGCGTCCCATTGTGGTGGTAACGCGGGGATTGGGTATTTCTACAAAGCTTGGTCGGGCGGGTTGCGATGGCTGCCCGTAATCTGCGAACATAGAGGAAATCTCCCGAAAGTGAGTGCCAAACCCCGCCCCAGAAGATTGCGAGTCAGAGGGGGCGGGGTTTGGTTTTGGGTTTTTGACGCTAACAAAGCTTACTGAAGCAACCATATCGGGAGTACAGATAACTGTTTTATGCTTCTGCTTGGTTTGTAGGCGTTCGTAAGTGTATGATAACTTATACGGGATGTTTAATGCAAACATCCCGTATGCACCTATTGACCCATTAAGCAAAAAACGAGCTTTAACGGGTAGTCTGGGATATATAAAGTAATTGCGTTAGATATCCCAGTGGCCGACCGAAAAACTACAGAACCAGTACCCACCTTGAAACTCACATTTCCTTCTCGAACGCTTCGAGAGCGGTTCAAGGCTATTTGTGCGTTGAACGGAAAAAATATGAATGAAGTTCTTATCGATTTGGTCAAACAGTACATAGAACAGAATCAGCAGAATGATCGCCCTGAAACTGAAAGCGACCAAAAATCATAAGGCTGACCCCATACATAAGGTCTACCAGATGAAAATGTCATGACGGAATCAATTAGAGCCGTTCGAGCCTCGGTACAAATAGGTTCCCTCACAGTCGATGGGTTCATGCTGCCAGATGGCAGTTATCGGATGAGCCAGACACAGGCGGCGGAATGTGTTGGAAAACCAGCTAGAAGCACTTTCGATTTTTTGCGTTCCAAAGCTCTGAAACGCTTGCTATCCGGGGCTGAAAGCACTTTCGATTTTTAACGCATTACATTTTTGCACTCGAATGGATATAAAGCTTTGCTGGGAGAAATGTATACGGATTACACCTCGGAGCGGATGAGGAATCCGGTTTCGTTGCGTTCGCAGTTCAAAACCAACAACTCAGAGGAAACAGCAACATGAGCCAAACCCAAACAATCCCCCAAACAATCACGTTTGATGAGTTCGCAGCCTGGTATCCAGAGAACTCTACTCGCCGCTACGAACTACACCACGGAGTAATTGTTGAAATGCCTTTAGGAACTGGCCGCCATTCCCGCGTTACAGGTTTTATAGACAGCGAAATAAATTGGGAAATCAAGCGACTGAAATTGCCTTGCTTTATCCCCGGTGACTGCCTGCTCAAACCCGTCCGCAACGAGGCGGGCTATCAGCCAGACGTAGTTGTCCTGGACGAAGCAGCTCTGCGCCAGAGAGAACCGCGCTGGGATAGGGAATCCATCATCGCGATGGGGTCTTCGGTGCGGTTGGCTGTAGACGTCGTCAGCACTAACTGGCGGGACGATTACCATCTCAAATTCGCCGACTACGAAGAAATGGGCATCCCCGAATACTGGATTGTGGATTATCTCGGTTTGGGCGGCCGCAAGTTCATCGGCACTCCCAAGCAACCCACACTCTCGGTTTGCCAGTTGGTTGACGGCGAGTATCAAATCAGCCAGTTTCGGGGAGATGACCGAGTTGAATCGCTGGCTTTCCCAGAGTTGAGGTTGACTGCCGAGTTGATTTTTCAAGGCGGTGTGCCTCCAACCGAGCCGAGCTAGAGGACTGGGGGGCGATCTGGCAAATAGGTTCCATTACAGTAGATGGGTTCATGCTGCCAGACGGCTTGTATCGAATGAGCCAAACACAGGCGGCGGAATGTGTCGGTTTAAAGGTTCAGAACATCTCAGATTTTTTGCGTTATAAGGCATTCAAAGCTTTAGCAGGTGAGGGTTATACGCCTCAGATTTCTGAGATAGAACCAGCGGGAGAACAACTTAGAGGACAAGCCAGGATTAACGCGCTACCGTTAGCAGTCGTTAGAAAATATTGGCTCTGGCAGGCTCACAGAGGAAACAAGCAAGCTCTGGCTCTGGTAGATGCCCTGATGGCTGAAACCTTGGAGCGGCGGTTTGACGAAGCTTTCGGTGTTACCCGCACCGAGGCTGAACGAAACGAGCTTCTGAGCCAACGAGTTCTTGAACTCGAACAGGATATTAGGGAAGCGTTTTGGGTTGACGATGAAGCCAGAGCCGAGCGCGATTACTTTGAGCGCCTGCTTCGAGAAAACGGCATCGACCCTTGGAGAATTCCGGGGGGTGAGGAGGAACCGGGTTAATGGTGCTGGGCAACTATTGGGATGCTTCGATTCCCAAATTCCTTGCCAGCTAACGCTCGTTCGCCATACATCCGCATATAAAATTGGAAAAGGCTGTTGCCAACAAGCGACCGCATCCATTAAACCAGACCAAAAAAAATGCCCGCGCCTATGTAGAAGAGACAAAACTCTAAACAAGAGACGGCGAACAACAAAATATAAAAAACTTTAGATTCATCATAGTCCATATCTGCCATTACCGCATCATTTGCACTCCGTGTAATTCAACGGTAATCCCAGCGCCGGGTCGTCTCTTCTACATATAGCGGGTTTTTGCAAACAAAACCAGCACGCACCGCTATGAGTAGCGGAAAGAGGCATCTATGAACGCTGTACAGCAATTCTCAACTACCGCATATCTTTCCCCCAAACACAAGAGCCACATTGAGAGCCGGGGGCTGTTGAACGATTGGAGTTACGCCAACTGCCGCACCGTATCTGCGGATGAGGCATCAGTTTATCTGGGGTACGCGGCGAAGTCTGGCGGCATCCTGTTTGTGGGAAAAACAACGCAATTTCAGTTCAGACCGGACAAGCCTTGGAAATCAGAAAGCTGCAAGAAAGCGCCCAAATATCGCACACCAGTGGGTGAATACGACGCATTCTTGCCCCAGCACCCCACCGATAAGGATTACTGGGACGCAGAAAAACTCAAACTTGTTTGCTACCACATCAACGGCCATCCCTATCTCCTGATTACCGAGGGAGCTTTTAAGGCGATCGCGGGATGCAGTCACGATTTACCTACAATTGGGCTGATGGGCATCAGCATGGGGCTGACTGCCAAAGCTAGCGACGTGCAGGGTCAACGCTATCTAATTCCGACCCTGGAATCTTACGCTCGTGCCGGTTTTGGGTTCATCATTGCCTTTGATGCAGATGCAGCGACTAACCCTAGTGTCATTTGGGAACAGCGGAAACTCGGCCGTCAGTTGCTTAAGTTTGGTGTTCCCGTTCGTACAATCACGGGACAATGGGAACCGGGCACTGAGGGAGAAACCAAAGGTATGGATGATTTTATCCAGAGAAAAGGAATAGAAGAGTTCAGGCGGATGCTCGTAAAGTCAGTCAGCTTTCAGGACTGGGAGAGCAATCTTGACAACGAGGGTGACAACTTCACAGCATCAAAACCGCCGACACCGAGACGGCTTGCCCGCCAATTAGCTGAAGATTACGGTCAGATTTGGAAATTCGATAACGAAACCAAAACTTGGCGGATTTGGACGGGCAAGCATTGGGAACGTACCGACGACGGGAATTTTAGAACCCTGGTCAAAACCACCATTGATGCCAGAAATATTCAGTACAAAGGTTCTAGTTACATTACGGATGTACTGAGCCTGCTGACTGACGATTTGCGGGTGAAGCATTGGGATATCTGGGATAGGAAGCGCTACATTGCTTTCGATGATTCGGTATGGGATAGCCTAACGGGCGAAATTCTCAAACACTCTCCGGGCATGGGTTTTACCTCATACTTGCCTTACAAATACAAGCCGGTGACGGGAACGGACACCGATGTTATTGAAACGCTCCGCAACAATTGCCCGAACATCTACCGCTGGATGAATACGGCGATGCAGGGCGACCGCCAGAAAATCCTCAAGCTATTGGCAATTGTCAACGGATTGCTTAAGTTCCGGTTTTTTGACTTGCAGATGTTCGTTCACTTAATCGGGAAACCGGGTAGCGGTAAGGGTACATTTATCAGGCTGCTCCAGAAAATAGTAGGTCGGGATAATTGGAAAGGATGCAAGCTCAGAAATATGGATGACGGCTCCACAATGGCAAGCATCATTGATAAGCAATTGGTAGCCTGTCCAGACGAGCGCACTGCTTCGGGTGTGGATGCAATACTATCCATGACCGGCGGGGATGCTGTTAGTTACCGAGAAGTGTACAAGCCGGCTTCTGATGCTTTTTTCTACGGCTTATTAATTGTGGGAAGCAACAACCCAATTTTTGTAGGGGATACGACTGGTTTAGACCGCCGCTTGTGCCTCGTTCATTTTGATAATCCCTTACCAGCGGTGCTGCGAAATTCGAGAATTGAAACGGGGATGGATGCAGAAATCTCTCAGCTTATTGCCGTAGCTCTCAACCTTTCTGACAGCACCGTCAGCGAACGCATTCAAGGAGTCGGCAAGAATCAGATTGCCGAATTCAAACTCCAAGAATGGGAGATGAAGCTGCAAACCAACAGCGTCGCAGCTCACTTCGACGATTGTTTGATTGTAGATCCGACTGCTTCTACGCCGACGGGTAAACTCTACGAACATTACAAAAATTGGTGCGACTCCAATCTCAAAGCGGTTTCTCATATCAAGTATCCCAAGATGCTCTCGGAACTCTGCTGCGATTATCTGGAACTTAACTCCGTCAAGTGGAAGCGCTCCGGCGGCCGCAGTTGGTTTGAAGGATTGAGGTTCCGCGACCAGGGGGAAACATCGCCCACTCATTCCGATTCACTTTCAGCGCTTATTCCCCAGAATCTTCCCACTGATACGGGGTACAACACAGGGCTAAACGGGGTGGATACGGGATTAGTAAGGGGTTCCGAATCCTCATCAGACGGGAATTACAGCGATTTACAGGGGTTAGAGTTTCAAAACTTTTCAGAAAACTTAGAATCTTCTTCTTCTTCGTTGACTGAGGAAAGCCAAATCACAAGTCATCAGTCAGAAATAGTAGAAAAAGTAGGTTTGAACCCCACCAACCCCGTTGAAATACTAGAACCCTTACCAGATGGGAATTTAAACCAACCGACAAACCCCTTGCCAACCCCGTCTCAACCTCTTCACACCCCGCATTCATCCGATGAATCCACTCTGTCAGTCGAACCAACCACCGACGGAGTTGCCGCCACCCATCAAGAGCAGGTTCAAAGGTTGCAAGCGCAGATACTCCAAGCAATCGCGGACAATGACCCCGCAGCAGCCCATGATGTCTATTGTCAAGTCCATGAATTAGGAGTCAAGGAAGCGGTGAAAGCGATGCTAAGCAACGATGAGAATGAGGATTTTAGACAATTGGTCAAACTTTGGAAGAAAAGCAAAAGTCAACCTTAGCCTAACCCCAAGATGGCTGTCAGAGTTTGGTGTATATCGGCAATATTGGTTATCCCGCCTAGCCTTAGCACTCTTAAGCCCTGGGTCAGGATATGCCTTTTTCCTTATAAAGTTTTAGTGGGTGCAAGCCTAGGATAGAATTACAAACGCTTTTGACTTACTTGTAAGGAAGTTGATAGAAAGGGCAAACAGCATCTACTTGTATCTCAGAATGAATCATTACTTCTCCCTGCCAAGTCATATACCGAGAACCAGGAACATCCAAAATTAAATCTGCATTCGCATTATGACGGTGGAATTTAATATTTGGTGTTTGCTTAGAAAACTCATTCTCAAAGAATAGAGGTGGCAGTTTACTGATGCGTTCTGCTATTGACTCTGTATTATATTGTGAGGCGGTATCATTAACAGCGACATCGCGAGGCAGTTTTATTTTGTGAAAGTGACGAACAGTTGTGGCTATGGCAGCCCTCAAATGATCACCAACTCGGTAGAGATTGGCAAAGTGATAACGTAGGTCACGATTTAAAGAAATAGCGGTTATACCCCCAGGATGAATTTCACAATCAGGACCTATATGCCCATTAGGTTGCATCCCCTCTAAAAAATATCCAATAATGCGAGCGTTTTTAGGGAAAGTTTGAATACTTGTCTCTACAGTACGTACAACTATGCCACGTCCCCTTGAGTACATCATTATAGGGCGCAATTGACTACCATTGTGTTTAATCTTATTAACAATAGGAGCAAAGGATTCTCTGTAGTCATTAATTGCATTCCGAAAAATTTTATAAGCAGGGTGTCCGACCTTATCCAACCAACGGTCTGAATGTTTTTCCTGCACTTTGCTATCATATGGATGAATAACTTTAAGAATACAATAGCAATCATCAATGTGAGATTGTAAGGCGTGTAGTAATTCTTTTTGGAAACCAGGCAGCTTTTTTAAAGGATAATCTAAATTTCCATCAGCATTAAATAAAGCCGTAGAAATCTGATCCATTTCATTGAGAACAGCATTGAAAGACTCCATTACTTTCTGTATTGAGCTACTGTAGATTGAGAAGGGATGCCGCTGGGTATGCTCTTTATGATAGGTAAAGCTTTCATTGAGAAGTTTTAAACAATTAAATGCTTTAGGCTGCAAGTTGCCATCTCTATGTGTTTTGCGTTCGAGGTTCATAGGAGCATAAGTGAGTTAGTTTGTATTGCAAGTGTAACACATTAAATTTAATTAAGGACTGCTAAAGCCTCGGTGCTAATGTCAATATGTATCAAAAATATGGGAGTAACTTGTCATTAATCTCTTTTCTGCCGCCAATTGCTTAGCTTTGGGGGTGAATTTTTGAAATCGTATTATACATCTTTTGCCTGTATGCTGACCTTGTTGTAGCGGTTCCAAGTCTTAGACCGGGAAATAGAACTATCCTGGTGAAGGGGCAGCACTTTTGGGTGTTGGGTCAAGGGTTTAAGTCTTCCTCCGCTTCTTCGTCTTCGTCCATTTCTTCGGGATAATACAAGTCATCGCCTGGTAATCGCAACTCTTCTAACTCAGCTTGGTTCTCCGCTAATGCCTCAATAAATTCGTCATGAGTTAGACCAAAAAATTTTCGCTTTTCTTCTAGCGTCTGCTGTCCCACTTTAGTGAGGATAGACACAATGGTTAAGGCTTGTTTGTTGCCGACCATCACCTCAAAAAATATTAGTCTCAAGAAGTCTCTAAGGCTAATAGTTGTTATGTGTAAGGCTGCTCTAATCCCCGGATCTTCTTCGATTACTAGATGCTGAATGTCACCGGTAAAGCCTCTACTCTGTAAGGTTCTCAGCTTGTGGGAACCGTCTGAGGATAATAACTGGTTAAGCCAGTTCTTTTTGTAACCTAGTAACACTGATGTTTCAGTCATACTTGGTCGGAACCCGCCGTTTATTATGTAGCCGTCAATTGATAAGTCGTCGCTTAATTGGATGATAATTTTTTTGGGTTCAATTGGTTCAGTCATAATGCTTTCTCTTTTTGGTCACAGAACAACGCTTCAGATGTTCTAATCAACCAGGTGGTATTCTTCAAATGGCGAATCATAAAAAGAACCTATTAATTCTAACTTTGCCCCACTGATTGGTGAAAAACTCAGTTTCCCTGCAACTACTACTTCTGGATTGTTTGGAAGCCACCATTCGCCTAAACTAACAAACTCTTCCATTATGGTTCACCCACAAAACATTTACTTCAACATTAGCATAGGTCATCATCTACCGCTCTGATGCGGTTTTGTCGTTTGCCCGAAGTCTGGCAGAGTTGAGAGAGAAGCAGTGGTGAGTGTTAGGTTTCCTCCTTTCACCTGACCTACAATATCGGGTGATTGCCTTCCGAGAAAAACATTATGTGATCGCGAAATTAAACTTTGCCAGCCCAGCATCACCCTGCGATTAGCACTTTCAAGTTGTAGATGGGGAATAACTGTTTCCTTGCCTAAAGCCCTAGCGGGATTTGTTCGACGGGTTCTTAAGTCTTTGTCGAAGTAAAAAAGATTGAGAAGACCGTTGGAAAAATAGCCGCCTGCCCGTCCGGCTTAGGACACCTAAAGCCGTGTGTCACGCGCTTGAGACTATTTAATGACCTTAGCGGTTCCAGGCTCTGGCTCAGGATATACTTATATCCTGATGAATCTGTAGCGCTTCTAGTGGTTGGGTTGGGGGAATAAGTATTTATAACGGCAATTTAACAGTCAGTTAGAGTGGCTCTTAACGGACATCCGCGATCGGCTTTGGCAGAATATCAGGTAGTGTTCCATCTTTGACATACTCACCGCCCTAAAAGTGCGGTGATTCTTGACACTTCACTGACTGACGCAACCGAAGTCGTCTTACTCTGTCTCTGTGTCCGTTTAGAGTCGTGGCAATGCCCTATCCCGACTTTGTTTATATTTTTTGCAGCGTTCTCATCGCGTTCGTGTTCAGTGCCACAATTCAAACACTGAACCGATCTGATTTTTAAATCCAGTCTTCCCCACTTAAAGCCGCAATCCGAGCAAATTTGACTGGTAGGCTCCCAGCGACTAATTACTCTAAAGTCTCGACCAAATTTCTCAGACTTTGCCTCGCACAAAGTTCGGAATTCTCTCCATCCTTGAAGACTAATAGCTCTAGCAAGTTTGCGGTTTTTGACCATTCCAGACACATTCAAGTCTTCTAAAACGATAGTTTGGTTTTCACTAACAATTTGGGTTGACAGCTTGTGCAAGAAATCTTTACGGGTGTCTGCAATTTGATTGTGCAGTTTGGCTATCTGAATCCGAGTTCTATTTCTGCGTTTCGAGTCTTTAGATTGCCGAGCTAGCTTTTTTTGGAGTTTACGAATTTTCCGATCTAACACTTTATAGTCTGGACTTTTAGCTTTCTCCCCATTACTCATCACAGCAAAAGTTTTAATCCCTCAATCAATTCCGACACTTTGGTTTTTAGCATCAATTTGAACGGGCTTAACTTCTACTACAAAGCTCAAGAAATAGCGATTAGCACAGTCCTTTAGTACAGTTACAGAGCTAGGCTCTGATGGTAACTCCCTAGACCAAATAGGGCTAACATTTCCAATCTTTGCTAAGTACACGGACTCACCTTTGATAGAGAAACCTGTTTTAGCAAAAGTTGCAGACTGACTGTTAGTCTTTTTTTTGAATTTGGGTTGACCCACTTTCTTGCCTTTTCTCTTCCCTTTTAGGAAATCAAAATAGTTTTTGTAAGCAACCTCTAACTGTTTGAGGGATTGTTGCAGCGGCACGGACGAAACATCGTTCAACCATGCCCTTTCTTCTGTCTTTTTAGATATAGTTAGAGACTTGGATAGAGTGTTGTACCCAGGATATTTGCCACATCTGCTAACAGCCAAAGCATCGTTCCAAACAACTCTTACACAACCAAACAACTGAGCTAAACTCTGGCGTTGTCTATCGGTTGGATAGAATCTGTATTGGAACCTTGCTTTCATTATTTTTAGCTGTTTTACTACTTTAGTATGCCATACTATTTTAACACGGTCGGGAAAATTCAGAAGGAATTAAAGCCGTCCTAGAACGACGGGGTTTTAAACCCATTTCTTTGATAAAACGTACCCTTGGGCGATAGATATGCCGAATGAATCTGATGAGTTTGATGAATTACTGAAAAACTTTCGCCTCAATCCTGACTTACAAGAACAACTGAAAAACTTTCACGGTGAAGAGAAAGAAGTTTCCATTTTGTTCGTAAATCTTTACGGAGTTGAGCGCTTAACTCAGCAAATGGAAGTAGAAACTCGCGTCGAGCTGTTTCACCACTATTTTGGAGTGATGGTGGAGACTGTTTTTGAACATCGAGGCACAGTAGACAAATACATTGATTCGACGATTATGGCAGTTTTTAATTCACCACTGCCCTTAGAAGACCATGCGCTGATGGCAATTAAAGCGGCATTGGCAATGCGAGAGCGACTACCAGAAATCAACAGTTCCTGGTTCCCAGAAGAGCAACATCCGCTGAGTATAGGAATCGGCATCAATACAGATCGTGTTTTCTGTGGTAATGTTGGTTCCCCTCAACGAATGGACTTTACTACCGTGGGGTATGGGGTGAATGTGGCTAATCATTTGAGTCAACAAACGCAGCAATATGCCTGCGATATTTTGATCGGTCAAAAGACGTATGAAAGTTGTGCGGAGTATGTTCAAGTGAGAGAAAGAGACTCGACCCAACTGAAACCTGAAGGAAACCCATTCAATGTTTATGAGTTGATTGGATTGAATGCTTAATTTTTGTCGAGCCAAAATCTTGCTTTATGACCCCAACAACTGATATTCCAAAAACTGTGGAATCTGTGCCATGTCGTGTGGGATAACGGAAGTTTGAGATACCAAACCTCACCCTGCATCCCCAGCCGATTGCAAAAGTGTGCAAAATTTGTCACACTTCGGAGTTTTGAGACAGGGGCAAACTGTCTGGCTTCTGTCTCAAAGCTAGATTTTTGGGGCTGCTTTGGTTGCCAAGATGTTTGATCCACAGTTGCCTAAAAATGGCACCCCACTTCTAAAAGTTAGAGAGTTAAAAAAAATTAAAAATATTTTGTATCCTGACCTAGCTGTACCAGTTTCGAGTCCTAGGCAGGGAAAGTACACTTTCCGGTGTAGGAAAGCATGGAAAGACTCGTGTCCCTCCTTTGACTTGATCCGGCTTCACCTCTTTCATAGTAATGCAATTGTTCAACGTTGTTGTGACCGCTGATTTTTTGATAATCCGCAGCGGAATGTCGGCGTCGCTCCCGAACGTCTGAGGTAAAATATACCGACACCTCCATTTCTTGTGCGAGCGCACAGGCTAACCCAAGGCAACCGGGAGGTCTTTTTCTTTCCCTACCCCCAACCCCCTAATTTTTTGTCAAATGAAACCAGAATTCAATTTTTTTGAGCATTGGTATCCTGTGATACCACTCGAAGACTTAAATTCCAAGCAACCAACTTCAGTAACACTTTTGGGACTGCGTTTAGTGATCTGGAAACCCAAATCATCTGAAACTTTCCAAGTGTTTTTAGATCGATGTCCCCACCGCCTTGCGCCTCTAAGTGAGGGGCGCATTGATGACGAAACAGGGAATTTAATGTGTAGCTATCACGGTTGGCAATTTGATGACCAGGGAAGTTGTACTCATATTCCCCAAGCGGAAAATCCAGAACTTGTAAGCAAGAATAAAGATAATCTGTGTGCTGTAGCACTACCAGTTCGCCAGCAACAGGATTTACTCTGGATTTGGCCCGATGCAAAATCAAGCGAACAAGCTGCAAATACACCCTTACCTTTATCACCGCAAATAGATGCAACTCAAGGCTTTGTTTGGTCTTCTTTTGTACGAGATTTAGAATATGACTGGGAAACCCTTGTGGAAAATGTGGCAGATCCGAGTCATGTTCCTTTTGCTCATCACGGCGTGCAGGGCAATCGCAAACGAGCCAGACCGATGGCGTTCCAAATCGTGCAATCAACACCCAATTTGATTGAAGGGGCAATAGTTGGGCCTTTTCAAACAACAATCACTTTTGAACCGCCTTGTCGCTTGGAGTATGCGTTCAGTTTTGGCGATGGCAGCAAAAAGTTTGGATTGCTCACCTACTGTATACCTGTGTCTCCTGGGAAGTCTAGAATTGTCGCTCTATTTCCCCGTAACTTTGGTAAAACACTCCACCGTCTCAAACCCCGTTGGTGGGATCACATCACCAATCGCAATCTTGTTATTGAGGGAGATATGATTCTTCTACAGCAGCAAGAGTATTTTCTCCAACAAGCCAAATCTACCCAAAGCTGGAAAACTGCCTATCAGTTACCTACAAGTGCAGACCGTTTCGTAATTGAGTTTAGAAAGTGGTTTGACCGCTATTGTGGCGGACAACTCCCCTGGAGCGAAGTTGGAATCAATGTTCCACCGACACGGAATATCAATAACGATCGCCAACAAACACTAGATCGCTACAAACAACACACCCAACATTGTAGTAGCTGTCGAAAAGCACTTTTGGTCGTGGAACGCTTACAAGCATTGCTGTTAGGCTACTTTGTGATTACTGTTTGCGCTGTTGCTCTCTTTCCTGATGAATTGCGACTTTATGTGGGCTTACCCTTAATTGTGATAGCACTACTAGGTCTAGGAGCTTACACTTGGCTGAGATTCTGGCTTCGTCCTAGATTTTACTTTGTGGACTACATTCATGCACATAGATAAAGGCAATTGTCAGGCACTTTTGCAGTAGTTTGCTGCTCAGATTCACTAAATGAGCCAACAGATGCTCACAAGATAAATATACTAATTACCCTAGGTAATTTCATATTTTTAACAATTATTTTCTGGGGTTGCTCAATACTTCAGACAGTTTTTAAACTGCCCTGTAAGCCTTACAGAGACAACCCTATCATTTTTAACGCATTTTAGTTTAGGAAACTTAGGGCTGGACTTAAACCTTGAAATAATAGTCCACAATATAGCCAGTCTGGGTTTTGGACACTCGATTAGATATAAAACTGTCCGAAGTATTGTGCTAACAGACATTGAAAATAAGAATTTCCGACAACTGGTCAAACTTTGGAAGAAAAGCAAAAGTCAGCCTTAGCCTACAAGATGCCTGTCAGAGTTTGGTGTATACCCGCAATATTGGTTTTCCCCGCCTAGCGTTAGCGCTTTTCAGCCCTGGGTCATGATATGCCTTTATCCGGCTAGAGCCTTCGGGTGTGGCGTGTTAGGTATTTAGGGCTTGCTGGATAAGTGCAGAAAGGTTACACGGCCTGGTCATGTGATCGTGCGCCCAAAAAAAGTGGGCAAGATAAACAGGTAAGGCGTTGCTGATTCTGGCGTATGAATAAACTTTTCGCTTGATGTTACAAAACTCACCATACTTGGCTTATAGCCATTCCGAAAACTTGAATTCATACTTGTATTCAGCAACGCCTCATTCTCAGGTGTGCTCGCGTGAAGGAGGAGTTTATGGACATTCAAAATCCATCGTTCAGACGGAACCTCAAATTTCTAGGTGGTTCGGTTGTTGGGTTGGCGGGACTGCTGGCAGTCTGGATAGTGGGTGGCAACTATATCGCCTCGGTGCATGAAAAAGAAATCGAGCAGGATTTAGCAGCTTATGCCCAACGGTTTCCCAAAACAGAGCCGAATGATGCGGCTTTGAAGCTAGATGCGTCTTTCTCTAAAGTGGGGTCTAATCTAAGCTGGGGAAGTTTCTTTCAAGAATTAAATCAGTACCTAGACGCTGAGATTGCCAAACCAAACGATACCATAAATCCACCTTCAGAGAAAATACAGCGCTATCTCGCCTCCCAGCAAACGGCTTTAGCAGAACTTCGCCAGCAGGTTTTAAAGAATGAAGTACCGCGCTGGGGAACAGATATTAGCTGGATTCTGGAAGGAGATCTGACGGCTCCCCTACCCGCTTATTTATGGCAGGTTAATTCCCAACGAGTTTTAGCCCTAGACATTCTAGAAAAATACCGTAAAGGTCAGACGGAAGCAGCAGCAGAAATGCTGGAAGTATCCTGGAAAATCAACCAGCCTTTAACAGAAAGCCCCCTCCTACTCCCTCAACTTGTGGCTTTGATTGTGGCTAAATATCCAGTTGGGGTGATGCGGAAAGCCGAGATCCTTCCCGCCCAGTGGCAGCAGCGCTTGCTGGAACACGATTACCGCGAATCGATATTGACATCTTTGCAGGGAGAATATTTGTCTAAGTTCAAGTTTTCGCAAGACTTCGCTTGGAAATACTCGTGGTCTTCGATATTAGAAGCATCAGGCGCTTCTAGTGGTGAAGGAATACTTTCACTATTTCAGACGGAAACGAACTATCCCCCAACTTTAGAAGACAAAATCTTAGACTGGACTTTATCTAATGTCCTGGTGTGGTTCAAACCGGTGCTCAAACCTTATGTTCGCTTTTGTGCGATCGATACTTATCACGCCTATAAACGATCGCTTGCAGCATCTCGCCAGCAGAATTTTTGCGCTTCTGATTCAGCCCCGGCAAAGGACTTCGCGTGGTGGAATTATATAGGTAGGACATCTACAAGTTATCCCAGCCAAACCAGTAAAGCAGTTAAGTCTATGTTGGATTTGGAACTCACTCAGAAAATTCTGCAAGTCAAAGCACTAGCAGCCAAAACGGGAAAATGGCCGCCATCGGTTCCTGATATGAAGTCGTCTATTTGTCCGGGCGCAAAATGGCTGTATCGCCTTGCTCCCGACGGTACGATGTCGATCTCGTTTAGCGAGAAACCCAAATGGTTGGAGGAGAGATTAAAAAGCAAGAGAGGGCTACCATTTACCTATAGCGACAAGACACCGCCACAGCTCAAAAACCGAGCTTCTACCCGACCAAAGCGATGAGCGCACATCCCCAACGACAGTTTGCGATCGTTAGTGCTGGCTACCAGTGGCTAAGGAGCGGGGAAAAAGTGTTTCAGAACCCCAGATTTCCACGTACATCGGCGTTGCTTAACCAGGGTATGAAAAAAATAACTTGAAAATCCCCAAGCTTTGTCGATACTAATTTCGATGATGGGCCTATTTAGCTTTTCATACTGTAAATCAGCAACGTCAATATCTTTAGTAACTAGGGTGTAATTTAGGCAGTGGTGGCAATGTTTAAGGTACAATCCGTATTTCCTGATTTACAGCCTCAAACATCTCTAAAAAGCTCTAGGCGGGGAAAATGTCGTATCCCCGCCCAAAGCCTTAGCGGAATTTTTTCAACGGGCTGCTAAACTCTTGCTGCAAAAAAAGCTGGTTTCAGACCCTCAGAAAATAGCTGCCTACCCGTCCGGTTGAGAATACTAAAAATCTGGGTGTCACGCGCTTGACACTACTGGGCGTTCTTGCCAAACTAAATGAAACGCTTGACACAAGTGATTAGCTTCTTGTTATGCCAAACCCTAAAGGACACGAAGACTCAATCAAAGATTCCCGCTTTAAAGCTGCTTGGCAGAGCGGCCCGACTCGCACCATTCGAGTTCCAATCGTCCTTGCTGAAGCTACACTAGATTATGCTCGACAACTAGATAATGGCGTCGAACCGCTTGACACAGCGAATAGAATTATTAATTCTAAAATAGAAATGAAACAGTCTCAATCCCCTGATACAAGGGGTTCAATTGGTAGAGCAAGTAAATTAAAGGATGAGAATGAAACACTCCGACTGGAGCTAGCAGAATTGCGATCGCAACTTGAGACAGTGCAAGCTGAGAACGAAGAATGGATGGATGGCTATATCAAGTCAGCGAATGAGAATGAAACCCTTCGACGGGAAATACAATCTCAATTTAGGGCGGTACGTCTCTGTATGATTTGGAATAGGGATATGAGGGTGAATGTTGCAGTATTTGACCATGATCCCTACTCTCCCACTCCCAACAGCGAACCTAGCTATCACCCTATTTCTGAGTTTGAGAAACATTTGTGGGAAGGCCATAAAGGTTCATTAGCGATTGATGGGCATTTCCCAAGCTGGAACTCGACACTACTCCCAAGCCCAGTAACCATAACAGCGCTTTGCTGCGATATTTCACAACCTGAATCGGAAATTCACAAAGGTCAGCAGTCAGCATTTGAATTTGAGCTACCCGAGGCTGCTGACCTACTAAACAGACTGAAAGCCAAGCGTAAGAAATCAACCGCAACACTCGCAGACATTGAGGCAATTTTGGAGATGATTGAAGGGTAAACCCCAAAAGGGAATTAGAAATCTATACTCCGATTCATTCCGAAGATGTGCTGAGATAATTTCTATGGCGTTAAGCTACAAAAACTTAAAACCATATCAGGGGTTGAAACTCCTTCATTACTTACTGCGTTACTGCAAACCGTCGCAAAAAAACCTAAAGCCCTATCAGGGATTGAAACTTGACACACTTGATTCCGTTTGATTCGTTTTGATTCGGTTTTTTTGACTAAAAAGACTAGCCGACACTCTGTTAGCGGTCGCCCAAAGCGATCGCCTGCTGCGACAAGTATGGGTTCTGTTTCCATAAAACCGGGTTAAAATACTTATTCTATCGTCCAAAAAATGGGTCGTTTGAAGATGTTTTATGCAGCAACTGATTGTAAACTGGAACAGTATCTACAAAAATTTGGAGTCGAATCGTGTTTCGGTCTCCCCTTTGGAATGTGACAAGGTACAAAGTCTCTGAGTTTTCCTCACTGAATGGATATTGTGGTCGATCTACAGTTCCTCTTACTTCAGATCCCATAGTGTTAATCTTTTTGCCGTTAACTCGATTGATTCCTTTAAGAACATAAGCTCCGGGTTCCCAACGAGAAAGCATAATTGTCCATTCCTCTGAGGCGAATATTCCCGTTAAAAGTGGACAATTGTTCGTTTCTTCATCGCCAATTACCGAGAGCTTGCAAGGTTGAGCTTGTGCTATATTAACAGGCTGTGACAAGGCGATAACTAAGGGAATTAACATAGGCTTTTAGATGAAACTATTAGAAGTATATACGATAAATATGGATAGTTTAGATCTAATTTTGCAAGAGGTCTATTGAACACTTGTCTATGGGTAGGAGTGTCAATAATGTTTATCAAAAGGATGAGATGTGAATTAGATCCGGCACTGCTTAAGAAGATATGTAAGGATGAAGGTGAATTAGCCATGCGAAGGATGCTATGACGCTCATTACAGACAACTTGCTTCAACGCACTCAAGCAAGCACAAGTTCAGCCCAAATGGAGACTCTTGCTAAGCTTTACCTAGAAGGCAATCCCACCGAGATTTCCGATGCAACGATCGCCCAATTCTGTGATTGGCTTTGGGGCGAATACCAGAGTCTTTCCTTGAACGTAGAGTTCTCGTGGTACGACCGTTACCAAAGTGTTGCCGAGATGTTCAATGACATTAAGCAAAATCATCTTTGGGTATCGGCTGAGAACTATGACACGACTCTAGGAATTAATCCTATCTATAACTTTATTTTTCAGGCAATCCACGATGATGACCATTACCTAACCAACAGTGACTTTAGTCTGGAAGGAGAAATCGCAACCTATAATGCCACTGCCAAACGTGCGCCCAGTCTAGACATTCAGAAGATTCTTTACTCCGAAAGTGTGCTGCGCTCGGCTGCCTATCTTTTTCTAGGACATAGACCAATTTCCAAGATTGTTTTCCCGTGATTTGCCAAATCGAGATGCTCCCGTTTAGATCGCTCTGTTTTGGATTTTCTTTTCCTCAACGCCTTCAACTTAGATCGCATCCGGAGCGCCCGCTAAGTTATCAGATACAGACCACTATAGCAAGTCTATTTGAGTCATGAATGTAGAATAACCTGAAACGCTTGTGATGATTGAATCGATTGTTTACAAATCCAATGGTTTTGCTATATCATGGGAGGCATGATTCCTCAACCGCCCAAATCTCAATTTTATGCCCAAAATCCGAGTCTATGTTAGCATAATTGCTGATTTACAAATGCTTTCTTAGCTTAATTTGTTACCAATGACATCTGTCTTGTAGAAAATTTGTTATAAAAAAAATGTCAACTCAAAAAAAATATTGAGGTTAATCGTCATGACAGATTACAACCCCCGACGTTATAGAGAGCGCTATAAACTGGAGAAAGAAGGAAGCGAACTAAAGCCCTACTATGTAAAAGTTTCTGCTCTATCTGGAGTACCCTTAGCTGGCACTGATGAGATTTCAAACACTTATTGGGAGAAATATAAAACTCCACCTTACGACACCACAACAGAAGCTTTTACTCATGCTTATGGATGGGTAGATGGTAACCTGTGTGACGAAGATGATCTAGATCAAAATGGAGAGCCATGTAAAAGGGCTTATGAAAAGCTTAGAAAGGATCAAGAAGAGTTTTATAAATCTCGAACTCCTGAAGAAAAAGTGGAGTCACATATGGAGGAAGAGAAAGCATGGGAGAAAAAACTAGAGGAAGCATATAAAGCAGGTTGGGCAGATATGTTACAGTAGTTTTCAGGTAATTGAGGTATAGAAATATCGTAGTTAAGGACATGACATTGCCTTGTCCTTAAGGAAATTATCTAAGGAGCCGATACTTAAATCCAATCGCTAGTAGCACTCTATCTCTAAAATCTAAAACTGGTTCCTAAGAATGCCTTGAGCCTCACTCCATCTACGTTCTAGTTATTAAGTATGACTCTTGTATCCAATTTTGCCGTGTTAGGTCAAGTGTGTTTTACTTCCGGTCTTAGGACGAGTCTTACCTCTACCTCTGTCTTAAAGCTAGACTATTAGGGCTGATGTGTTTGCCAAGATGTTTGATGCACCGTTGCCTGAAAATGGCACCCCACTTCTAAAAGCTAGAGACTCCAATAAAAATTAATTTTGTATCCTGACCTAGCCGTACCAGTTTAGATTTCTAGATTGGGAAATAAGGTGTATATCACTTCTTCTGTTTGCGATAATCACTGGCTTTGACGCTGGCTCCGGGCAACTGCCACACTCCCGGCTTAGTTTTAGGCGCTGGCTCCTAGCTTTTAACATTCCTTCAAGGAGCATCAAAATCAGCGATTTTCCTGTTTCATAAACGCAACGTTTTTCGGTATTCTAATTGGTGTAGTGATGCAATGGATAAGTTAAAATATATGTAGTGACATGGTGAGCCAATTCAATTAAAAAGCTATTAACTCATGGAAGACAATAAGATTTCTCAATTCATTCAAGCGCTTAAATTCTTCGAGCTAGAACTAGAAGAAATGACCGGAAAACCCGGTTATGAAGATAGAAGAGGCAAAGTGATTGCCGTAAGGAAAAAAGGCGATAAGTCACGGATACTGTGCGCTTATTCTAGCTATGACGAGCTGCTTGATTGGGCAAAACAACAATTTCAGAACCCTAGTTAACGCTTTGGTTGAGGATAATTTCACAGTCGTTTATCACCCTTGGAAAGCCGCCACACTTCCTGCTATTGCGATCGCTCTACACAACCTTGGTGTATACCAAACATTGGCGTAAATCAGCTCTTATCTTGCTTGCGATAATGCCAAGGTCTTTCACCACCATTGGGAAGCCGCCACACTCCCCGCCGTGTTGAGCGCCCCATCTCCTCTGCAATATCGAACACATCAGCATTGTGACAGTTGGCACTGAATTGCTTGTAGTGGTACGCCATACCCGCTTTGAGCATTTCCTCTTGCACCGATTGTTCGCCTGACGGAGACTCTAGCAACACTTCAGCGACACTGCGACCGTACTTGTCCCGATCCATCTCAATAACTATAACCTGACCTTTTGCTTGGGCAACTAGGGAACGCAGGTAATTCCGAGACTCAATACCCAGGGGTTGCATTACTTCCGGCGCGTCTATGCCGCACAGCCGAATCTTTTGTTCCTGATTGTCACACTTAACTCGAAAAGTATCGCCGTCGTAAATCGAGTTTTTTACTACCTCGCAGCGTAGAGATTGTGTCTCGCTCGGTGGCTTTGCTAGTTTGGGAGTAGGGTTATCGCTGTTGGGTTGGTGGAAGTGGAACCACATCAAAGCTGCGATGGCTAACAGGGGTAGGGCGTTGAGGAACTTCTGCATTTATTGATTCCCCAACGCTTTTTCTATTGCCAAATGTGCCAATTGTCGGTCAATCCACTTCTGGCAATCTTCAAAAGATTTGGCATCTTTAATCAATACCTTAGCGCCCGATGGAAATTGAATTAAGAAGCCTAAGTCTTGCGGAGTAATGGTACAGTCCCGATAGCTTTTACTTAACATCAATTACCACCTCTAAGTTAATCTGCCTGTCCTTTTGACCCAGGTTTTTGATGCGGCGAACTTGGCCAGCAACGGGAGACTTAATCTGAGTAATTTCTCGCAGTTTCGATTCTATTTGTTGTTTCTGAGCTACCAAACTAGCTACTTGGTACTGCTGCCTCTGCATCTCGGATTGTTGGCGAATCAGGTTGAGTGAATGTTGGTATTGCTGGTGCTGGTGGTCGCTTTGCGCTTTATCTAAGGCAGCAATAGCTTGATTCAATTCGAGCGCTAATTTTGCTTTTGTTTCACTCATCTTAGCTCGCTCCGAGGCTTCAGTTCTGATACCCTCCGCCACTTTATTCATCTTTTCGGGTTCTAGGAGGTTCCTTAAGTTTTCATCCTTAAACCTGAAAAAGGGTGCTGGTGTTGCAGGTAGCGAAGGTTTGCCATCCATCAATTCAATTTCGCTTTTGATGCGGGCAATCGCTGCTTCCTGCACTGCAAAATTAGGGGGAGGGAGTTCGGCTACTTGGCTCATAGAAGCGGATAACTGCTTGATGCTGATGTCTATTTGATTGCGCTGCGCTTCCAAACTTTCGCGCTCTTCGGTGCGATCGCTGATGATTTGTCCGGCTGCTACTTCCGATCCTTCAGCAATCTTTAAATCGTTGAGGGAGATTACCTGCACTTGAATGCGGTGTCTTTTTCCTGGTTTTGTTGATTGCTGTAGCTGAATAACGGGCTGCTTTTGTAAACGGGGTATGGGTGCGGGTGCGGGTGTTGGTGTTAGTGTATTAGGCTGCGGGTTAAGGTTGAGGAAAGGCAAGAATCCGACAAGTCCTGCTCCCAATACAGTTGCTATATATTCTTTCATAGGCTACCTCATAAGTCTGGTGTAGGGCTAAATATCTTGGCTTCTAGGGAACCTGTGATGTATTGTCCGCTCAGTAGTTTGATGGCTGTTTCTAGGGGACAGTAGTTAAAAGTTATTTTATCACCGATTAGTTTCGCTATCTCTAATTGTTTGGGATTAGCGATAATCCTAATTGAATCAGGTTCATCTACCGTTAGCGTACCCGTAACAAAGATGAGAGTATCGGGAATGGGAGCTATGGCAAACTCTGCTTCGTCAAATTCTAGAGTTTGAACCGATGCTGCTGCGGGTTTACCAACTTCGGCGGTCAATCGGCTAGTGATGACATTGGTTCCGGTTTTGAAAATTCCCTGTTTATTAATGACAACAAACTCGTTGCCCTCATTAGCAATCACAAAATACTTGCCGTCGGCTGCTGCTGAATCTGCTGCAAATGTTCCTGTTACATTGGCGTAAATATGATTGCTGGCACTACTTTGCTGATAGGTTTCAATTGCGTTCGATCGCAAGCCTAATGAAGTTCCAACTAAAGCAGTTGGTCCTCCTGTACCGCTTAAATTAATTGCTGCAATTAATACAGCAGCAGCAATTGCTAAAACCCAATATTCACCAGTTCCACCAGTTTGGAGCCTCCGATTAGGATTGCTCACTGATATACACCAAGCTGGATGCGGCCAGAAAAGCTGCACTCCCTGTTTGGTGAATACGTCGGAGAAGCAACTGATCAGATGTCCTAGTGGCAAGCACAACCAGGTTTTCCAATCAATATAAAAATATAGCGGGCTAGCAAGAATTGCGATCGCGACAGTTGCAATCAAACTGTGAGTAATTGATCTGTGAGGATATCGATTCTCAATCCAATTAGAAATCGGAAATATAATTTGACCGATCGTACTGGTACTCGTGTCGAGATCCGGTAGTTGGCTGCCTGCAATCGCCAGTGCTAGATGTATCGGATCGTTGGTGGTGAGTATTAATGAAATTCCTGCAGTTGAAATAATTGCATGAGTTAAAGCCATCATTTCAAAGCTTCTCCAACAGGCATAACTTTTGCTTCATCTATTAGCTCTAAATCGTATTCTGACGAATTTTCTAAATCTACTAAATCTTTTACTTGACAGCAATCATAAAATTCAGCATCGCCTGTTAGTGTGAGTTCATAGATATTTACCCATTGTTCTGGTAGAAGCCTGTTCGCTTCTGTTGCAGGAATAACTTTAATCATTGACCCAACCTCTTCTTAGCTCCTTCGACCCGTCCTAACTGTTTGGCTGCCATTGCCAAAGTTAAGGCAATGCCACCAAATATTTGCCAATTCTTGTTTCCCGTACCCATACCTACATAGCGAACAATGGCGAAGGAAAACAATGCTGACAGAATGATCGGCATCATTACCAAATACTGGCGGTGCTCAACTGGTTGATTGATGCCGAGTTTCTCTTGCTGCACTACTTTCCTCGCCAACATCGGATTCCTCCCCGCTAGCGGTTGCAGTTGGGAAAGCCGAGCTGCTGTGAGATTCAAACCCAACTTTGCAGCTTCATCTTCCATCGCAGATCTAATAGCGCGATCGCTCGGCAATTCTAATTCAGCTTCGATCATCTTGATGAAGATATCGCGGCTGGGGTTCGCCACCGCAAAGCAACAAACCCGACAACCAGCTTCGATTAGATCCTCCAACCAGAATCTAATCCCCGTGGTGAGGCGCTTGGCTTCGGGCAACAGCAATAACGCATCAGTGGGAATATTGAGCGCGATTTCTTCTTTGAGTTGGTCTAAGGTCAATTGTTTCACTTTGCCTTTCTCATCCTCCACTTCGGTAGGAATGTCCAGTTGTTCTGCCAATTGTTGAAAGAACTTCTTGCCGCTTCCCTTGTAGATAGTCGTAGCAATGGAGAACTCCCCCGCCAATTCCAAAGCAACGCCCGCCGCTACATCTTCCAATCCCGTGCCTAATTCCCCGGTGACGATGCAGCAATGACCGCTGCGGAGGATTTCGCAGACTTTGGTTACTTCGTTTCTTGATTTATCTGTTGATTCTTGCCTTGGTTCTGACGGTGCCGCTGCAACAGTTGCTGAGCTTGTGCTGCTGCGGCATTCGGCTTTGGGTTGGCTGCATTCCTGATGGCTTGGAGTTTTGCTCTTTGCTCGTCAAACAGATCCTCCTCGGTCATCTGAGCCGCCAGGTGCAACTTAAGGAGGTCTACCGCAGCTTCTTGTTGGACTTTGAGTTCGCCTGCTTCCCAAATTAATCGGTTTCGCCCCTCCTCATCTTCGTCACTGCCCGGTATCTCCGGCTGTACGGGAATATCTAATTCCGATGCCAAACCAGAACTTTCCGAGATCGCTAGCTGACCGCCACCACCGAATCCCTGCATCTTCCCCGTTGCTTTGATGTGCTCGCTCAAATCCTCCATCAGTTTCATTTGCTCGGCATTGAGATACGGGCCATCGGCATCTTTGCTTGCCTCAATTCCCAGGTGCTTTAATCTGTTGTAATACGTAGACGATCCGATACTTAGCTCTTCACAAACTTGTTCGGGTCGCCATTTGCTGGAAAGTTCTGTTGTCATTGGATTTTTGGTAGTTTTTTAATATCTGATTTACATAATATGTACTATACACCGCACAAAATCCATACATCAACCGGACTATGGAACTGGAATCTACCCTGAGTTTATCTCAGTTATTCCACTGTCAGTAAAGCAGTAATTTTAGTGTATTTTGTTACTTAGCAGCATCAAACAAATCCAATAGGAACAAGAGACAATGCAAACTGACATGGGCAACAGCCAGAGTAGAGCGTGGAACATGGGAACGTTAGCGAAAAGGCGCAAGAATCCCAAAAGCGGGGAAAGCAGGGATATCCTAACTGGTGTGGATTGGAATGAGGGTATTATTTGCAACAACCCCAGCGGAGTTTCGAGTATCTCTGAAAGCATTGGGGGAGACGACATCACCGACTGGGCGAGGTTTCGATTGAAGGTTCCCGTGCAAGTGAATCTAGTAGTGGACAATGCCATCGCCGCCATTGTCAACTCTAATCGCAGCGTAGTTGTGGATTCGAGCGACGGGTATTCGAGCAACTTGACAGTTACTTTGGAGCCGGGAGTCTACTTTCTCCAATTCAGCACCGAGTCTTCAATTGGGTCTTTGTTTACCTCCAAGTTGACCCTAACGGAGGTTTAGCTAATCGGTGCAGATAATGGCATTGGGGCAGTGTTGTTCAATCAGGGAACGGACAACGCTCCACTCACCCCGCCCCCCAGACCATCCAAGTTTGTAGGGCAGGAAAGGAGTTAGTTCCAACTCCAAGGATTTACCGTGGAGTTTGGACAAACAAAGCGCCAAAGCATCGTAATCGGTATAGCGTTTCTTGCTGCCATGTAAGTTTTGACCCGCCATACTGCACACCCAAAGTTCTGGAGTGGAGCTAACCCGAATCATTTGGATCTTGCCTGGAACAAAGCGCTCTCCACCTGCATCGGGGCCACAGAAGCGTTGATACTCCGATTCCACCAACGGCCACTTGGATGCAATTGCTTTGCCCAAACCCGTATGCAGCACACCAGTACAACAAACTTGGTGAGCGATGATGCCCGTTTCGATATCGGGAATGAGTTTGAGTTTAATTTCTAATACCATGTGCTCTATGATACTCGGCTCCAAACAAATCCAAGTTTGCTGAAGTAATGATTTTGTAACAAACTGTAATAACCTGGATTAAAGATTAATTTGGTGCAGCATCAAAGTAACGTTAGAGAGAGCAAATCTTGATTGGCAAGTACACCGAAACACAACCGATAGTTGGGTGTACCAGAAGACCGAAACACAGCGACTATCTCATGCAAGTACACCGAAACACAACGAATATCTTAATATGCGAGTGCACCGAAACAAGCCAATAGCAGGAGTGTACCCCAGCATCAAAACACGACCAATGGCTTAGCGTGCCTGAACTCAAGGGATAGCTAGATATGCGGGAGTACCGAAACACAGCGAATAGTGAGAGTGTACCCAAGCACCGAAACACAGCGAATAATTAGGTGTACCAAAGCATTGAAATAGCGAGGAATATAGGGCAACGGGAGAAGCGAGTAGAATGCAACCGCTGCCCCAACTCTAGTGATTACCAGCGTCCACAGGCTTGATAGTAATCTGATTCCATTTCGTGTTGGAGTTCTAGTTGAGCTAAATAAGGTTCGATGGATTGATCTGGGTCTATGTATTGTGCTAATTCTTGTTGTAAGAACACGGCGATGAATTGCACTAAGCTAATTAAGAGCATGGGAACTAGGGGTGCTTTTTGTAGTTTTACACACCCTGCGATAGCCCTTTTATTGAATTTTTATTGATAATGATGTAGCGTTAATATGTGGTTTTTATTATCCCCAGCAATCCCAAGATTTATGTAACCATGCACATCATATAATTTAGGATTGCTGGGTCATCGATTTCTGTGGATGCACCCAAACACTCAGCGCACTAACTCTGGCTACGCACCGGATGCAGGATTAGATGCAGGGGTTGGATGAGTTGCCCCCACGTCCAGTTCTCATGGAGCCTAGGAGGGTACTTACCACGGTGCAGCGTTCTGCATTTTCTTTCGTTAGATGAATGCGACCCAAGCGTCCGTTACTCACACCGAGCCAGTTGTACTGCATTCGATAGGCTCCATCTTTTTTGTCGTAATAGAAAGTGGCAGTTTTAATAACCACTTTTGGGTCTATGCCCGCATTTTGCCACTGGGGAGGTTCATCAACTCGATTCACTGAATATTCGATGCCCTGGGGAGTTTGTCGAATTAGACACTCCATGATTAATCTTTCCCGTCGAGCTTCCGATTTCGCTTTTTGGAAGCACCAATAAATCCGATCGTTTGCTACACTAACTTGTTGAGAATTCCTGAAGCCAATCCATCCCGGTACTGCGATAGCACAAAGGATGTTGAGGACTACTATGAGAATTAGTTTTTCTGTTAGTGTGAATCCAGAATCGGTAGAATAGCGCATGACAGTTGCCTCATATTGTTTTCATCCATGCGGTAGCTGTTTTCTGAGGTTTTCCTGTTTTATTGACAGCTACAATCGTTGAATAAAAAAAAGCGATCGCACTCGCTTGTAAGTACGACCGCTTGTAAGTTGAGAGTGCGCTTACTCTCGGTCAGCTTCACTAACTCGGCGTTTGGATTGTTTTACGCTCTTGATTCCGAGTTCGGCATCGATGTCGGGTTCCATGCCTAATAAATGGACGTTGCGCTCCATCCATTCGCTAACTTCATCTAGGGTGGCAGCGCGCCGTTTCAAGGGTCTTGGCTGCGGTTGTTGGGGCTTTGGATGCTGGGCTTTGATGCGATTGGCTTGGTTCCGAGCTTCCTCAAACTCTTGCGGGTCAGCATTCTCGGCTGCGTCTATCGCTTCATTGATCCGGCGGGTTGCCTGCTTTTCGGGTGCTTCAACTTGGCGTTGGATGAGCTTGTTCTCGTTGATTTCGAGGAGCCTCGCCTTCACTTGTTGGAGATTGCGCTTGCGGGCTTGGGCTGATTCCAAACCTAGGAAGAAATCAGGTGCTGCGATAAATTCCTTGATGCCGCTATTTACCTTGGCTGCTAGTTCGAGCATTTCACCTAGGAGTTTGGCTGACTTGGATGTGAGCGCCGTGACTCCAGCGGTATCGAAGTAAATCCTTCCCTGCCAGCAAGTATCGCCCCGCATTTGCTCGATCAATACATCTGGGATATTCGAGAAATTGGGTGCAGAAAGAGCGATCGTCCGCTTGTTGGGATTTCGGAAATCAGCTTCAATTCGGATGCCGCCCTGAAGGTCGGTCGTGTAGCGGGGTACTGAATCCAGGGATTCTAAGGATTCATCTTCAATGCGTTCGAGGATGCGGTTTCCCCATTCATCTAGGGCCGCTGAGAGCAATTCTTCGGTGACGGCTAACAAATCCTTGAGTTTGGTCAATTCTTGGATGCGTTCTAACCCAAAGGTATCCTCGAAGTGGGCGCAGAAACGCTCCCAGAGGTATTTATTGAGCGGTTGGTGATCCAATTCATCTTTGGAATAGGAACCATCATCTTGGCGGCAACCTGGTGCGATGATAAATTGCTCTAATTCTCCCTTGGATTTAGCATCCATGAAGCTGGCTCGTTTATCTCGATGCTGCCAAGCGACTTGTCTCAATCCGTAGTAGAGTTTCTTGTATGTAGCGATGGCATCCTTGATAATGGTTTGGGCTTCGGCACCGATTGCCGCTTTTTCTGAAGCCTTGGGTGCGTAGATTCCGAGTTGAGATTTGTTGATGAAGCTCACGGTCTTTGTCTCCTGAGTGGATTTGTGTTTACACCGAGTGCGAAAGCAGTTTTATTTACTTTCTTTTTTCCCTTTTCTCTTCTTGTCTCTGAGCCTTTTTATGCCTTGCTCAGGGCAAGTTTCTAAGGACGATAGCGCACGATTCTTAGAGCCAAGTTGTATTGATTGGCTAGATTAATCATGTGCTGGGTTCCCCGTGACGAGCCATCCCAGAAAACAATGCAGTGAGTGGCATATTGCGCCATTTCCTCATTGCGTCGATAACCCGCTGATTTACC
The DNA here is from genome assembly GCF_036702355.1 of Microcoleus sp. D3_18_C4. Lineage (NCBI taxonomy): Bacteria > Bacillati > Cyanobacteriota > Cyanophyceae > Oscillatoriales > Microcoleaceae > Microcoleus > Microcoleus sp. D3_18_C4. Next base: position 47,179 of record NZ_JAUBTF010000037.1, on the reverse strand, counting down.
GTATCGATTCCAATCTGCGGGCATTTCCTTGAGTGCCATTCCCCGCGATTGGGCGTAGCGTTTACCGAGGCGATCGGCACCACGCGCTCCTCCAGATACTATTTCTATCTGGTCGGTCGAGTAACGCTGGAGGTACATATCTACCAGGCTTTCGAGTAATTGGTAATCGTTGAAATCTCTGGAACCCGCGATGATTACTTTGAGCATTGTCTTTTCCTCTTGTTGTTAGTACAAAAAAAAGGTAGAGATTTTACTCTCTACCTCATCCCCAATCTCGTTAACTCAGTTGTTGTTTATACTCGCTCCGCATTTTCCAAAAGGTGATGCTGAAACGTTCTTGGCTGTGCCACAATATTGCATGGGGTGATTTGCAGTTAAATTCATAGATATCTCCATCCTGCAAATTAATTACTTCCCGATTGTTGGGTAAACCAATCCCAAACTTGGCTTGTCCGAGGTTTACTCCTCGTGTAATTGGTGTTGCATAGTTGTGATCTCGATGCCAATCAATTTTCCCGTTATAAGTCAACAATGCAATATCGCATCCTGGGAAAACTCGTTGAGCAAATTTCTGGATTCGATTATCCGTATACGCTGGATAAACTCTGGCATTGGTTCGCAAATCACATTCGGCAAATATCCACATTCTCATTCTGCCTGGAGCATAACGGGATACATCTTGGCTCATGTCCTGGATGCGTTCTCTGCACCAATTCCTCAAATCCTCGATTGAATTCGGCTCTACTTTGTTGATGAACTTAATGGTCATTGTCTTTTCCTCCGTTAATTAGTTAATACAAAAGCGAGGTCTTTCGACCCCGCCCGAAAACCCTTACAGGTCATTCTTATTCATCCATTCCAAACAATTGACAATCACATCTCCGTGACACAACTCCGAATCTTTACACCAACAAGTCAACTCCAGAGAATCAAAATCCCATTTGTTCATCAGTTTTTTGGCACTGGTTTGTAAATACTTCAACTCATTCCACGCTGCATTGGGTTTCCCCGCCATACCTTCTTTTACTTGTTCCCAAAGCCATTGTCGATAGAGCGCAACTACCTGCTCGCGAGAACCGTGTTTGCCAATTACAAATGGATTGGCTAGAGGGCTTGGCTTTAATTGATAGGCTTTGTTTCCCCGTCCGATGTAGACTCGATGTAGGGCATTGAATCCGAATACACCATCTTTTCCAGATGTTCGTTCAAACATTTGTCTTTTCCTCAGTCACTACACTTTTAGGAGACAGGGGTGCGAGGAAAAGTTAGATTTTGTTAGGCTTGCGCGAGCGTCAACTACTTCTTAGCTAATCCGGTAGTTGCGACCGTTTTGTTGGCTTCTCGCCCTGTGTTTAGTAGCAGTTGGCGAGTCTTCGAGCCTTACTGCTACTTGATACGGGGCGAGAAGCTTACAAAACTGCCAGCTACCCGATTAGCTTAGAAGTTGTCCGCGAACCAAGTCTTACAAAATCTTGCTTAGGTCAAGGCTTAGAGTTTGCTCTTGAGAAGAGGTTAGAATTGGCAAGATTTCAGACGCCGACAACACGCCAAAATAAATAGAATAATTCGTTGTCGGCGTTTGAAATCTTAGCCAATTGTTAGCGAGTCGAAAGATTGCAAACTGTTACTTGCTCTCGGACGCTTACGGAGACTTAGCAAATACGGTTCGCTTACAAACTGCAAATTTTCACGGACTCACTTGGCGAATACGGTTTGGTTAGTGTCAGTTAGCGAGTCTTCGAGCTTACTGACACTTAGTAAACCCTATTCGATTAGTGAGACAGTGAAAATTCCTTGCAGTTTGTTAGCGAAGCCTATTTGGTTAGTCGGAGTTAGCGTGCGTGAGGCCTTGCACATTTTTCCGACCGCCTCTGTATACTGCCCAATGTAGTGACGGCCCAGCGGCCTGAGCGGCCCCAAATAAATAAAAGCGAAGCAACTGCTTTTGCGAGGAAGTTCGGGGGAGCAATTTCGCATTCATGCAAGAAATCCTCCCCCGAACTTCCGAGGAGTGTCTCCCCCCGAGGGGGCAGGGGGGGGCAACGAAACCAACGCGCAGCAACCTTTTGAACTTCAAGTGCAATCGATAATGCGGGTAGTGAAGTGTTCCCCGAATGTTTGGATTGGAGCGGGCGATCGTGTAGGACAATCGCTTCGTAGTCAAAAGTGCGCTTCATCCCAAAACCATGATGGCAATAACACCACGGGCGATCGTTGATGCAGGCACACTCTTAAAGTAAGGCGCGGACACAGGCAATATTCACCGCTGCTTTGGCTATAATTGTCCTAAAATAACGCCATTTTCCTGCAAATAGTGAACTTCTAGGAACTAAATAAAGGACAATCTACACTTTACAAAACGCTTATTGTGATTGAAAACGAGCTTTTTTCTTCTGTGTTCAAAACTTTCGATAACTACCACATAGGAAATAACATCGGTGAGGTTTAGTTTTGACGGTTAGCAGCAAGTAGTGGGCGAGCAGGGGAGCATCAATACACTTAGTTTTGACGGTTTGCAGCAAGTAGTGGGCGAGTAGGGGAGCATCAATGAAGTTGGTTTTCACGGTTTGCAGCAACTTGTAGAGCGGGTTAGCAAAGGAAGAGCAAACGAACAATGTTACATCCAAAGCCAGAATCACTTTCGAGCGATCGTACTGAAGCGGGGAAGTTACAAAGGAAGCTGCTGCGGGCGGGGGGTTTGGTATTCCCTGCCGATGATTGGGATGTACCCATGCTGATGCCCGAATGGCAAGCAACGGGTCTGGAACTTCCCCTGGACGCTTGGGGTAGCAAAGCTAAGAAGCGGGGAACTACGGGAACGTTCCACTTTTACCAGGATGATTACAAATTTACGCAACTGCTCTCCAATCCGATGGCATTACCGGTTCTTTATCCCAAGGCAGCCTGCGAGTTGAATTTCAGCACCGACTTGAATACGCCCCTGGCTTACCTGATGGGATTGATTTATGCTAAGCGGTGGACGAGTCGGGTTTGGCAATCAGAAGCAGCGATTCGGATTTGGGTGGATGTTAACTTTGCTGCTGAACAAGCTCCTTGGCAACTATTGGGAGTACCCAAAGGATGGAGGGCTTACTCGACTAGGGGATGCGGCGATAACTTCCAGTACAACCTAGACCAGTGGGAAATGGCGTGTGAACGGGCCGAGACGAAGGAAATCGTGTTCTTGGTAGTGGGAGGCGGCAAGAAAATCAAGGAACAGTGTACCAAGCGCCATTGGATATGGGCTCCCAGCTTTTGGGAAAGGGCAACGGGTAAATTTGAGGGAGAAGGGCAAGGGGGAAGTAAGGATGGGCGGCAGGAGTAGCGGGGGATGGGGCAATAAATTTGAGGAAGCGCTTCAGAGGTTAGCGATGTTGGAAGATAACCCGAATACTAAGGGAAAGTACGGCATCAAGCAAGTTAGACCAGGGCGGTGGTCTGTCCTTCCTATTAGTTGGCGGGGGGTGACAAATCCATTTGCGCCATAGAAAAGTGAGCCATGAAACCTGGTTTAGGAGCCACTGTAACTTTAGTCGCGGTGGGTGCCGGTTCTTTAAGAACTTGGTGGATGTAATCAATTCGGGAGGTAAGGAAATCCAATTGTTCTCGGCGCTGCAATGCTTTAGCTGCTTCCTTGAATTCGGGAGACTCAAGCGTTCCCAGATGCACTACAAAGCTCTTGCCCTTTTTACCCGGCAAATCTCGATTGGGAGAGCGCAATCGGTAATAAGTTTGATTGCTGTTGCTGGGTGAATAATCCTCAATGTAAGCACCTTGGGGCAGTAAGGTTTTACACTCCAATCGATAGCGCTGTTTCTTATAATTGACGAGCAAGCGCTGAAGTTCGGAAGGTGGAGTATTGTAAGCTGTGAGAACTTTTGATGGAACCTTGGGGATAGCCCAAATGCAGTTTTCTAGACGCACTAAATCGCATCCCAATATTGCTTGCAGGTAAGCTTTTCCCGAAGTGGCACAGTAGTGTTTTTCAAAGGTACTCCACTTGGTGATGATGCCGTCGTTGAAGCGATATGCCGACTCTTTAGCCTTACCCGACAGCAATCCCACGATGAGATATTTCTGAGCTAAGTTCCAGGCAGCAACCAACACTTGTTCGCGTTCTGCTGGGTCTTCGATTACCGAAAGTACGAAGTTGAGCATTACTGCATCAGCGGGCAATGGGCTCGAATCGGGGAAATAGTACGGGTCGTAACGGCTGATTACGGGATATCCCATAGCGCTCAACCGTTCTGCATCTTGCCCGTAACCGCAACCGTAATCGGTGATGGTAGTTTCTGGGGTGATGAATCCAAAGTCAATTGCCCTTTGGCAAGGTCGGCTTAATTTATGGCGGTTGATAGCTGCTTTGTGGCGGTGTAGCATTTTGTTTGGCGTTGGGTGCGCTGGTTCAACTAATAAGATTGTACCTCCCAGGACTAGCCTGGGAGTGCGATTCAATTATTCAATTAGAAGGGAATATCGTCGGTTGCCCAAGTATCTGTTACCCGGTTGCTAACATCCCAAGAGCTAACATTTCTGAGAGTTGTGGGTGTTTTCGCCGGGGCGGGGACTACCGATACCTTGATTTCAACATTCCGCCTTTCCCAAGAACGGCGGTTGTATGCTTTGAGTTGTTCCAAGTCCATGCCCCACTTTTGCTGAGCGTAACTCACCAGTTGTTCCAGAGTAAAGCGCTTATCCTGGAGCGTTCCGAATACTTCTGCAAACTTAGCTTTGTAGGCATCCCAGGAGAACGTATCGCCTTGAGCTAATTTAGATTTCCTGAGCGCTTTTCCTTGCAGTTCTCGGATGGCATAGTAGGCGCTTGCCCATTCTTTTTCGGAGTAGTCCTTGACGGTAAAGCCATCGCCGAAGGCAGCATCAAAGTTAGGGAGTTGGGGTTGTTTGGCAGTTGTGCGAGCCATAGTGTACCTCTGATTCGTTGTTTTCAACCGTTGCGATAGCCGTTTTGTTGTGGTTTCTTCTGTGCTTTTAAATTGTTTGAGTTCTGGGGAATCGAAGTTACTCAATTCCCCAGACGTGAATTAGCTTTCAGATAAGGCTAAGGGTGGAGATGATGAAAATTGGAGTGCGGGGATGGTCAAAGGGCGTTCTGGTTCCAAGGCTTCCCAAGTCCATTGTTTGGTGGATTGGTCATAACCTAGGAAGTGCTGCTTCCAAGTTTCTAGGGTAGGCTTTGTATGCGAGCTAACGTAACAGCAGGGTGATTTCTTTTTCTCTCCAACTAACTGGCGCTCTACCTCGAACTCGAATACGCACAAGCTCTTGAAAGCAGCATTCTTGGGTTTGGCGGCAATGCCGTTTTCGATGGCATGGCACGCTGTAATCTCGGTGCAGAATTGCTGCCAATGTTGACTGAAACTCGCTTGATTCGCTCCTTTGGCTTTGTAGCTCAAAGGAATTGAATGCAGGGGTTGATTGTCCGAATTGACCAAGAATACCTGGAACAACTGGATGTTGCTAATGCGCTCGTTTTCCTTTGCCGCGCGATCGTACAAGCCCAGGATTACCGTTTGCTGTAGTTTTTCACTTTCATCTCGGTCAAAGGCAAGCACCGGTGTTTTTGGACAAACAATCATCCGGGGTTTGCGGAGAAGGATTCCTTGCTCGGTTTCTCCTGAATTAAAGGTGTACTCGATTAGTTGGGATTCATCGAAATTTAGCCAACCGGCTTGTGCCATCTGATCGGCAGTTACGAAGTAGCCACAGTGTTCTAAATTCGATTCTCCCCGCACTGCTTGAATGCGCGGTAGACGAGCTTCGGGGTCTACGAAATCGGGACTGGCAAACTCGTCACGTTCGATGGTAGCTTCTACCATTTCGGGAGCGGGCATTACTTCGGATTGGATAGCTGCATCGAATTGAACATTTGTATCGGATTTCTTAGCCATGATAAAGCCTCCTATTTTTCACCCCAGCGAAAGCCTTTTACTTTCACTTTCATTGATTGTTAGTTATTGATACTTGATGTTAAAGAACCCCAAATAAACTTAATTACTTGGGGCTGTTCTCTCCCTCTATCTCTGGCTATTGCAGGTGTACTGGATTCACCACAAGCGCTCCATATTCTTCGCCTTCTGGGATGAAGTCTTCAACTAAAGCGCCGTTTACTTTAACTGTGGCTACAGCTTTGTGATTGCTTGTAACTTTGTGATACTCGGAACGCACAGCTTCTCTTGCTTTGTCTTGTAAAATTTCGATGCAGCAATCTTCATCTTCTTCGGGGTCTATTTGCGCCCATAACGAACAGGATAAGTCAACTGAATTAAATCCACCCAAGTTAAATTTACGGGTGTAGCCTACGGCAATGGTTCTGATGTTCATGGGTTTATTTTTCCTAGTGTTGCACCCCAAGCGTTAGCAATTACTTGGGAGTTTTGTTGATTATTAATGCTGTTAGAAATGGTTTGATTCAAAATCATAAGCTTGGGGATTTGGGGTGATCTCGTCCTCGGTCAGCCACTTAGTTTCTCCTTGTCCCATCAAAGCTTTGACTCCGTAGTACCAAACGGGTTGAGCCATCAAAGAGCCGTGCTGCCACCTGGGGGCGTAGAGTTCGATGCCAAAGATGCGCTTTTCTTCCCAATCATCAATGGGTAAATCTGGGGTAATCAGCCACACTTTTTGACCGATGGAGTATGCCGGTGTCGGGACAAGCCACTCATCGGAATCGGCTGCAACTTCGAGACAACACCGCAACTCGATGGTTTGAGTAGTTAATGGAATGCGGTAAGGCTTGGGTAATTGAATGGATTTATTGGGTTGAATTAACATGAGAATTATTGGCTAGTTTTACCCCAAGCGATAGCCATTACTTTTAGGTTTTATGATTTATTTAAATTAGGTCTGATCAATAACTTAATTCACTTCAATAAAAGAGCTAACGCTTTGGTTGCAAACAAGATTAATCAAAGCCATGAACCCGAATCAACCCGGTTGTTATTTGATACACTGGCAACCCGCAATCGGTAATTTAACTAATCCCAGAGCCACGGCATCCCATTATTTAGGCAGCACCAATAAACCCGTGGGCGATCGCTTGAGGGAACACCAAACTAAAGTGGGAGCCAGAATCACCAAAGCTGCGGTGGAACAGGGGCGGGAGTTGGTGTTGGTGAGGACTTGGCGCGGGGGGTGGCATCGGGAACGGGAACTTAAGAAGCTTCACAACAACCGATTGCTCTGTCCTATCTGCAATCCCCGCTGCGATCGCAAACACCCTAAATCGAGAACGCACAAGAGCTGTGGAGTAGCAGGGAAAGACTAGCGATCGCGCAAGCGCGTATTAGATGAAGGAACTACGCTGCGTTTCTGAATCTAATACTCCTTACTCTTTAAAATAAACTGAGTTGACCCTCGCTTACAGGGCATTTGCGAGGGCGCCTTGGGAGTCCGCTACGCCACCCCAGATAGGTTTTTGCTGGCCATCCCGTGCTAATGAAATGGGGAATCTTGGCAACTTCTTGGAGCCAGGTTCTGTAGGGAGTGTATTTCCTGAATCCGAAGGGAAAACGCTCTCTGGATACCCATTTCTTCGCTGCTTTTCCTTCTATTGCTTCTCCCATTAACAAGCATTGAGCTTCGTACTCTAGAAGAGCATCGGCAATGCTATCAATTGCTTTATCTCTCCAAGTCACTCGCTTCATTGCCTAACTCCCCTTTCGCTACACTATGGATGTTTTATACCCACGCCGAGGCTGTAATATTGATAATTCCTCGGCATCGATAATTTAATTGCTCTCTAATTGCTGTTGGTGTTCCTTAGCTTCTGAGATTCTACGCTTCAGGGTGTCTAATGCCATTATTGCTGTCCAATTACCCCGGTTAGCTAGTTGGATATATTGCTGTATCAATTCTTCAGTGATTTGTTGGTCTAGCCACTGCACTAACTCTGCGGTTTGTTGGCGCGCTTGGGGATTGGTGCTGCCGAACATCTCGAACATTCCCAACTTCTGCATTTGCTCTAAGGTCATATTCTTTACCGCTTTTACGGCTTCTTCAAACTCTTGCTCTGAGAAGGTTGGTGACTCTTTGGGATGCTGGTGTAACAGGAAGTAATCGATTTCTTTGTACGCGCCGACATACATTTTATGGCTAACTGTGTCACATAAAATAGCGTGTTCGGGCATTTCATCATCGGAGCCTAAATTGTAAGGATCTAAGTGAATAGCTAAGGCTATGTGTTCGACCAGGGGTGCATACGCTGCGTAGTAACTGAATGTAGCCATTGCTCTGCCGTTACTCCACGTGGCTTTGCTTCCTTGGTAGTAAAGAGCAAAGTATTGACTGTTGCTGACTCCCACCATTTCAGGTAACATGGGTGGCATGGATACGGGTAATTCGATAAAGTGCGTTCCTATCATTGTTTTGGCTCCTGGTTTAGTTCAATAGAAAGAAAACAGCCTTCAGCTTTATGGGGTAAGGCTTTAACCCCATTCATACCTTGGGTTTTCAAAACTTGATCTGCTTCATCTAACAACTCAAACGAGTTAAAGTAAACTTGGATTAGGGCTGCATTTTTATGATGCTTTAAGGTGTAGCCCCGTTCGTGGTGGCAAGGGTTACGACATTTCACAAAACAAGCTTTTCTGAGTAAATTGTGAATTTTTCTGGTCATTTTCCTGTGTTCTGTTATTCAAAGAGAATGAGAGCGCTGCTTTCTTGGCTTTTCCCGTACTCCGGGTCTACCTGCTTTCTCAAATACTCAAACTCATCAAATAAGTCACTGCGGACGTACTTGGTGTTGTTTCTAGAGCTTAGTTTGTAATAGGCGTGTTGCCACTCTGTAAACGCATTCAAGGAGGCAGTGTGGTACAATAACCAATCGCAGTTGTTGAGGTGCTTAAATCCCCATTGTTCATTTGTCCATTCGGTATTCACATCCCTGCTATGCCAACAAAGATACACCGCTCCTGGTAATCCTTTGAGCAGCACTATGTCGTATAAACTCCAGGCTTTTGTGTATTCATGACATAGTTCTTCATTGATGCACTCTCCGCATTCATCCAAGCCCATTTGAGCGCAATCTAACCCTAAGTTGCAGTGCATGATGTACCTCTAACTTACTATATTTTCTACACTAGCGATAGCCATTTTATTAAAGTTACTTTCTCTTTTTATTTTAACATTTAGCCTGAAACCCTCACTTTTATTCATGATTGTTTCAGGCTTGCTGGGAATCTAGCGAACTCTCAAATGAGTTTCACGTTCTCCGAATTGTGCAACTCGTTGAGCTTCGATATCTCCCGCTTCTAAGGCTTGTCGGATAGCTCCATTATCGGGTGATACTTCAATGCGCTGAAATTGGGGAGGAAGTTCTGCTACTTCACAAGAGAGTTTGAGGGGCAAGACTCCACCGTTGTTGCTGATAGTTAAATTGAATCGGTGTAGACTTAGCTTCTTGACACCTTGAGCTTCGAGACACTTCTTGAGTTGTGCTTTCATCCAATCAACTCGTTGGCTGTCGCTAGCTGCTAGTTTACTCAGGCGTTCTGCTTCAGCTTTGCGTTGTTTGCTCAGAGCATGGCGGTTGGTAATGGCAGCGCAGTAATTGTCTATTTTGATGAGCCATTGGTCGTAGGTGTCACCCCGTTGTTCGAGTAGTTGTTGTACCGCTGCTTCTATTTCGGGTGTGATTTCTTCACCTTCGATGCTGTCGATTAGTTCATCCAAATCTTCCAATTGAACAGTGAGTTGGTGCAATGATTTACCGCGCACTCGTTCTTTTTCTCGGTGCGCTTCACAACGACTGGAGATAAGAGCGCGTTGGTCTGGATTCATGTGCTGCCACGCTTGCTGCACGATGGAGTCGGATTCAGGAGTAGCGGGAGTGTCGTGCTGTGCGACTAATTGAGCTTTGAGGGTGCTTAGTGCTTCCATTCCCTGCTCGGATGCTGCTAGTAATTGAGGGACAATGCCATCCAACAAGGAAGTATTGGGCATAGATTCAATCAATGCAGGGGAGATAGAAGATTCTAGGGATACGGTTGATTGTGTCTTCTTTCTGGGCATGATGTGTTTCCTATTGTTCTAATTGTTTTCACAAGAAAGCGAGAGCCATTTTGTTTTCCTTTTGTTACCTATTCTTTATGGGTGATTGGGTAACTTTTAAATGGTGGAGTTGCCCCAAGTAAAAGAACTTGAGGCAGCCTTGGTTAGGCAAAAACTACCACAGTCAGATTAGCGGCGACTAATTGAAACTGAGCTTCGGTTAACCCTATGGTTTCACCCGCTTCTGTAGATGCAGCAGCAATTACTTGACCGCGTAGCGCAATACTTTGGGAGGTAATGCAGGTTAAGGGCAATTGTTTGTCTAAGAATTCCTCGTCGCAGATTAAGTCGATGTTGGGGTCAGGAAATTGATGGCGCACGTATTCTATGTACGCATCCTCACCTTCAACGCCTACTCGGTTTTGCAGGTCGGCAAGTTCCCACTTCTCTGCTACTTCTAGTCTGTGGATTCCTGTGTTGTTAATCAAAGCGTAGAGCATAGGTAATTCCCTATTATTTACACCCTAGCGCTAGCCATTTTATTGAAATTATTTGTATATCTGTATTAATATTAATTAGATGCTCCCATGACACAAACAAACTTGGAAAATGTCATAATACCCAGACACAAAGCTGCTCTCAAGCGCCATGAATTGAGCTTACCGATGGCTGCTGCTGTTGATGGGGGAATTCTGTTACCCCATCACACGCACTTAGATTATGGATGCGGTCGCGGGGATGATGTGCGCTTCCTTCAAGCAATGGGTTTTCGTTCCCGTGGTTACGACCCTTACTACTTTCCCCGTACTCTCAAAAGAGCGGTTGATGTTGTTACCCTGCTTTATGTTCTGAGCACTATTGAAGTTCCAGCACTTCGGTGTGAAGTGCTCTATCACGCTTACCAACTCGCTCGTCAAACTCTGGTGGTTAGCGCTATTACCGGGCGATCGACTAATCATGCGGGTGTTGCTTACAACGATGGCGTAATTACGAGATGGGGTACGTTTGAGAAGTGCTATTCGCACATCGAACTCAAACACTTAATTGAAGATACCCTGGGTGTACCTGCCCGCTACCTGGCTCACAATACCTACACTGTTTCTCACAACTCTCGCGCTCTTCCCCTGATTATCCACAGTAGCGATCGCACTTACTTGGAAAAGTGCCGCTTTCTACTTCATTGCCAGCAGCAGGAATTAGGAAGTGCTTGGATTCCTCCCGCTGATGCTATCATTGAAAAGCATTCCTCCCTTCAGAAGGGTAAGCGCTATTACTATTTCCGGTTGAAGTCTCGTTCTCGGTCTCTCCCCAACGGTAAGCTAACCATGCACTTAGGAACTGCTCAAAGTGAATGCTACCTGAATGCTGTAGGAGCGATGGAACGCAGGGACTTACTTTGCATCAGCGAACGAAGGTTGATTCGGATTGAAGCTATACTTAGTGGGATGAGCGAATGAGTGGAGGATGCAGTCGTGACTAAAGTTATTTCGATGAAAGATTGGGTTCCCAGTCGGGTCAGGGATTCTTACACAACCAACGAAGAAATTGACGCATTAAATGAGGAATACGAACAATATCAATCTTTGGCTAGGGCTTCTTACCTGACTGCCGAAGAAATTGATGCCTTGAATCAGGAATACGAGCAATCTACATCTCGCTGTTTAAATACTACGAGTGCTTCCGTTAACCACAATACTTTAGCTCCTAACAACGAGAAACTTATCACGCCTGGGTAGTCATGCACAGTAAGGATATCGTTTTCTTCTGGATAAATTATAGTGATGTACAAAGTTACAAATTGCCACTACGCGGAAATTTATGTTGAGTTAATATTAAACCATTACTGTGCATCACTACCAAAGCATTTAACTACTGGCGGGACGTATTAGTAGAGCAAGGATTCCTCGCTCTACTAACAGCCTTAAAGCAGAGTAATTGCAGTGGATGCCGGAGTGCCAATCGAACCTGAACCAAAGCCCAAATTCACCACCCCACCAGTCAAGCCGGGTAGATTGTTAATCGTCAGACTAACGCTAGTTTGACCCGCATTAAAGTTCACCGTGCCGGAGGAAGGATTTACAGCAAATGGACTAATGGTGTAGTCTAGGTTGTTCACGGGTTGACCATTACCAGGGGCAACAATCAAATAGTCCACCGAAGCCGAAACCGAAGTATCGCCAGTCCGATTAATCGTAACAACTGCCGAACCACCATCAATAATAGGATCGGGAGATGAACCGTAATAGAAGAAAGTCGGAGGCACAGCAGTAGTATCAACATTAGAAATCCCTTGATATTCAAGGTTCCGCACTAGGTAGTCGGAGCCATCGTTTTTGAAGGAGGTGGCGGCGTAGGCAGCGGTGGGGCTATCGTAGGCTTTGGTGGAGAACCGCAGTTCGTCAAAAGTAGCGCCGCCCGAAGAGTCTCCTACTATCTGGAATTTGAAACTACCATCGGTGCGATCGCCAATGAAAGTCACTCCCTCTGAAGACACACTAATGGGTTGGGGAGCGATCGGAGCGTTGAGGCGAGTGATCGTAAAATTGGTGGCCGGTACCCGAACCCCATTATTAAAGATTTGCAGGAAACCCACTTCATTGCCTTGATCGCCCACTCCAGGAGCTGTTTTGGGACTCAATGCACTGAGGTCGATCGTTGTGCTAGTAATGTCTTGGTTATCTGCCCATTTCACCTTCAGGGTCTGAGATTGATTGGTGTTCGGGTTATGGTTGATTTCCGCCCGAATTTTCTTAGCGTCGGTGAACCAACCATCATAAGAGGATGGAACACCAATACCACCAGGACTGCCGTAGCTCAACCAGCTTTTAGGGTTTTCGTTTGTTGCTAAGGTGAGGTTGCTGATGACACTAGGGTTAAGGTAGTTCGTTTCAAACCCATCAAAAGCTATCCCAGAGAGTTGGATGCCTTGATTCTGGGCAGCAGTAGGCCATTGTGTAATTAGGTCATTGACACCGCTGTAATTATTGATTTGACCCAAAGAACCCATAAGAAGAGTCGGCGTAACTGTAGGGTTAAATTCATAAGCGCCAATATCAACGATCGCATTTCCGTTATTATCACCATCTTGAGGGCGACTCACACCGCGCTGATCAGTAGCCGGCGCGCCCACACCAGTACCAGTATCAATTGCCGGACTTCCTACTAGCAGTGGCAGCACGAAAGCGCCGTTAATATTTTGCAAAGGGCCGAGTAAGGGGTCTGCGATCGTCACATTCGCCGTAACATTACTATCATTAGGATCTCCGGTCGTCAGTTTAGCGGGAAATTGAAGGTTGTTGCCCCCATCGATGAGCTCCCGTCCAGTGTGCTGCCTAGTTTTAAAAGAGTTACTTGCCGTATTCCTATCAAAAATCGAATTCTTGACAGTAATTGGCGATTTCACAGGGTCGTTAAAAGTAGCAATACCTCCCGAAAATTCAGCGGTATTCTTAGCAAAAGTCGAATTGACGATGTTCGTCGAAAAGGAATCTCTGTTAGCGACAACCATTCCTCCGCCCTGCTTAGCAGCGCTGTTGCCGGAAAAGGTACTGTTGACAACGCTGATATTTCCATTCCCTCCTGCCCACAAACCGCCCCCATTATCTTCAGCTTGGTTATTAGCAAAAGTGGAGTTTGTGACAGTAAGATCCACATTTCCGTGACGAATTGCGCCTCCGGAACCTCCAACTCCGGCTAGATCCTTAACAGCTTTATTGTTAACAAAAGTGCTATTTTCCAACACTATCTTATCTTGAAGATAGCCAAATAAAAATCCCGCTCCTCCTTCTCTCGCTCCGATATTGCCATCAAAAACGCTGTTGCGGATAGCAATAGTTCCGGCAACGGGGCCGGGGGTTGCATTCAGCCCGGAAGCATTAGCGCCATCGACGTAAACTGCGCCACCAACGCCTTTCTCTGTGCGGTTGCCGATGAATTTAGAGTTTTCGATCGTCATGCTGCCCAACAGGTTATTAACAGCTCCGCCGTAGCTGCCTTTGTTGTTGGTAAATTCGCTATCTCTGATAGTCAGAACACCGCCGCTTTTAGTTGCAATCGCACCGCCACCACGTTCGGTATTATCCGCTAGTGAACCATCATTGCCGCTAAACTTGGTGTTAATTACAGTCGTCGTGCTGCGGAAACCCGTGTAAATGCCGCCACCAAAACCAGCAACATTATTATTGACTTGGCTATTTTCTAAAGTTAAAGTGCTGCTACTTCCTGTTTGAATGCCACCACCAGCGCTAGTTGCCTCATTATTCTGATCGGTTCCAGAAACTTTGCCGTTGGCAATAATTAGGTTTTTTAGAGTCACATTGGTCGAACTTCCAGTGCGGATTACCCGCGAAGCATTGTTGCCACTGATAGTTACACCGGGTGCTGCTGCACCGTCAATGGTAATGTTTCTGCCAACGGGAATATCGAGTTGACCACTGGTGAGGGTAATGGTTTGGGCGGCTAAACCTGGAGCGAAGGTAATGATATCCCCTGCAACAGCGCTGGCGATAGCATTTCTCAATGAACCCGGCCCGCTATCGCTATTGTTAGTAACGGTAATCGTCGCTAAAGTCCCTTGGTAATCCGCCATTGCTTCTGGAGCCAAGGCTAAGGGAGATTCAATTTGACCCCTAGCAAATTCTAAATTCCAGTCACCACCACTACCGGTTTTGTTGGTGGATGCCGCAACGTCAGCCCCGGTTAATTGACTAAATCGATCGACGAAATTAGCACCTGTACCGCCTGCTACATCACAGCCGTAGAGCATGATGTCTGCTTGTGGGGCTAGTGAATTTTGCCACTTTTCCAACTCGTTTTCGTATTGCTCTATGTTATCTGAACCCAGTGCGGTGTTGCCTAATTGTAGGCTGCCAGAACTGCCGTGAGAAATAATGTGAACCGAGTCTATCGCTCCGTTAGTAGAGGCGAAGTGTTCGATTTCAGAGCTGATTTGTTCGATGCCGTTTTTGGTGCGATCGAGTATTACTACCTGCTGTTTCGGCAGAACTCCCGCTGCCATTGACTCGTAATCTTTCACGCCGGAGTCAATGAAGACTAAGGAGCGCAGCGGTCGTTTTTCAAAAGCAGATTGTGAGTTAACTTGAGCGAATTTAGAACTCATATTGAATACTCCACTAAGGGCATTATTGGTAGATACGCCCCGGAGCAATCTCATCAAAATTCTTTGATAACTATGCGATTTTAGCAGTTAGCTTTTGTATGAATCGAGGTAATCTGAACTGAGGATAACAGAGCCTAATTGCAGTTAGTCCGAGCGACTGTCAGAAGTTGTGCGAACTTTGTCCCTCTCTCTACGGATAGAGGCATATTTTTGAAGGATCGAAGTAATTTTCTCGATGCAGTCAGATTCCCCAGATAATTATGGAAACCAAATATTCACCATCATTGATGCTAGAGTCCTTGAGTAAAAAGCTTTTGGATGGGGCGCTAGTCGTTTCCTTAAAGAAGCCCCATCTTGCGTCCTCCAAGAGTGAGTTTAGGGGTAGATACAGCCTTGGATTCAAAGCTTCGGAAACTGTCAGCGACCTTGTTTATTTTGCTCATTTTATTTAACCTATCTATCAGTTTCCCCTATTTCAGCAGCACTGCCATCCGCAATCGCACGGAATTTACAGCACTTTTCTATGTGATGAGGCACATTAGCAGCCCTTTGGTTTGGCAAACTAATGAGAGAGTTACTATCAGTTTTAATTTGAGCGCTATGGTATACACCAAGGCTTTTGAGAAAGTTTGGTGTATACTGCTTGTTTGCTAAGTAACAAAAGAGTTGCTATCACTTTCATTTTTCATAACACGGCACATACCCAGCATTCCTGCTGCCATCCATTCAAGACGAGTCATTCACGCTTCAATATTGCCCTTGCCTTGAAAGTAGCCATTTTGGAATCCTGTTAAGCCACCACACGTCCTTCCGTTCTCCTGGTCACTCCAGCACATCCTCCCAGCTTCACTATCCACAGACTCATGATTAGCCGATCAAGCTAGAACAAGGGGCTAAACCCCTCATTGCACCCTGATCGTTATGGGATTTCTATGCTCTGTATGGGTTTGAGCAGAAACCATATCAGCAATCAAGGTGATCAGGGCAAAGTAGAGGGTCTTACCCCTTATTGTGCCTTGATCGCCTTCCGATTCCCTTGTGGTATAGGAGTTTGGGTAAAAGCGATCAAGGTGATCAGGGCGATCGGCAACTCCTTACCTTTTTTATTAAGGGGTGTTTTTGTTGTTGCCAGGAAATAGCCCCCCCTCTCTATTTTTAAGAAGTAGTACCCTGATCACCCTGATCACCCTGATCACTTTCTTTAAACCTTTGATATTGCGTTGTATTTCTAGTGATCAGGGCAGAATGAGGGGTAAGACCCTCTACTTTGCCTTGATCACCCTTATACGGCTCAAAGTATTGATATTGCGTAATGTGTTAGATGATCAGGGTAAAACAAGGGGTGAGACCCCCCATTATGCCCTGATCACTCAGTCAATAAAAATGAGGGGTAAGACCCCTGATTAGTTTGTGAGAGATGGGATGCAGGAATGGACTCTACATCAACGATGGAGTGAAGCGGATGGATAGTCAATGAGTTGTAGAGCCATCAAAAAACTAAGAGAGTCCAAAGAAAGGGCTACCGCATTGTTTGAAAAAGAGAGGGCAATCAATTACAAGTTTCTCTTCAATACTTCAACCACTATCGCAGCTACACTCAACTTATTAGCAATAGCTTCTTTTACTTTAGGAAGTTTACCAACCGGAATATAGACACTCTTTACCTGCCACTTGCCGTTGTTTTTAACTTTGTAACGGTAGTGATTGACTATGCTTTCACCCTTCCAAAAGCTGTACACCAACCCGCTACCTCCCTGAATTACAGGCGTTTGGTGTATACTATCTGTTTCTGAAGTAATGGGAGAGGTGCTGTCAGTTGTGCTGGCAGAGTTATCACATAAACTAAACTTGAATAATTGAGCTTGGTGTATACTCTGGTCTGACAAAGTAATGGCAGCATTGCTACTAGCTTCAATTGTAGAGTCAGAGTATACACCAAGAGGTTTGGGAGTCTGGGTTGATGCTACTTGCTCCAATGGCACAAATTCAAACCGAATCACCCACACTTTTTGGTTGGTGTCGCCTTTAAAGTAGCGTGTGATGAACTCTGGGACTGAGGAACACATTCCCCCCTCAGCCTGCAAATCAGCATCGGGCATGGCTCCAAGTTGCTCTTTGTAGGGAGCGCCAAGCAAGCGACACCAAGCGATTTGTTTACCTCCATAGCGGATATCTTTATCGAGGGCTTTGATTAGTTTATTCTGCTCAAAAGCATGGATAAACTTCTGGGCGTGGCTGTCTTTCCAAGCACGGCGTGTCACCGTTTTGTGGGTAAGATACGGCAACGTTTTACCGAAACTAATACCCAAACCCGATAATGCAAACTCTGGGTTATCCTCAATCGATGATTCCGAAAGCTTGAGCAAGATGCTGCACTCGTTTGAGGGCAATGTAAGCAAGTCCTGGCATGACTGTTTTGGCAAAGAGATATCTGGCTCTGATTCTACCTTTAGTTCTGCTCTTGACTCCAAAGTGGGAGAGAGTGATGCTTTGGTAGCAAGGCAATCCATCCAGCCCAGGGGGAACCCGAATATCAACTCCATCCCCGTCGCGGATAAATAATGCGATGGGGAAATGATGCCGAGCTTCCTGAGCGATTGTTGGCACTTCGTCAGCCCCGCTGGTTTGGAATTGGTGCTCGTATTGCTGCTGTGCAAAGTCCTGAAGGAAAGCGACGATAAAGACTCGGTTTCGTTGATGGCTCGCTCCGATTTCCTTTGCCGATACGAGGAGCGGGTCTTCGATACAATATCCTGCCATTCGTAAAGAGGCAACGACTTCTCTACCGCCTCGGACGAGCAAGCCTTCTGGATTCTCGACAACCACAAAGCTGGGTCTAGCTTCGAGGATAACTCGGAGCATTTGCCACCACAAACTGGATTCTGGATGAGCCAATCCTCCCCGCTTTCCGGCATTACTCGTCCCGGTGCAGGGGAATCCTCCCCAGATGCAATCATATTGTCCTGTTGTCGCGCTAAAAGTTCGGATGTCGCTGTGAATTGGGATGTGGGGATAGTGCTGTCGGAGTACATATTGAGCATTCTCATCGATTTCTACCAACTGTTCGACTGTGAAACAATTTAGGGCGGTGGCTGCTAACTCAAAACCGCCTATGCCGCTGAAAAGTGAAAGCGTTCGCATCATCCTTGCTCCTCCTTTTTCGGAATCACAACAGGGTTGATTAAAGGGGTGACTCAATGGGTGCTACTAATCCCTTAGCATCCCTAATTCCGGCTTCTAAAGCTAATCCTGGTGTATCAAATTCACCCTTTAAATCACCGAATAGCGAAGCACTATAAGCCAACCGATAAGCGAACTTCTGGTGATTGGTTAACGAGCGCCATACTTCGACATAGTGCCAGCCTTTCAATGGTGTGCTGAGCCAGAACTTATCTCGAAGAATTGGAGCTAAAACTTGCTTTGCTTGCCATCGGTGGTTGCAGTTGTCGCAACATATCTCTAAACTCTGGGGATGGCGGCGGTAAATATCAGGAGAAGCGCAATTCGGGCATTGTTTATTCATAATTAAAACCAATCCTCCGATTGTGGTGAAAATCTGCTTTGATGCTCGGAAGGCGGTTGAGCATCTGGTAATAAATTGAGTTGCTTGGGTTCAGAATTGGTGATTTCTAGCTCGGTATTTGTTACTTCCAAATCCACCACAACCTCAGATTTCTCACTACCTAATTCCAGGGCTTGGGCGTACACCGATGCTCCTAAGTCAAATAATCCAGATTTATTGATTCTTTCCACCCAGTCACCGATACCCAACAAACACTGGCTCCACAAGTCAAATTGTTGCCATTGATGGTTCAGTGCATCTGCATCCAACACCGACCAAGTTTTTATGGCATTCCTCCACTTCTCAACATCTTGAGGAATCCGCCTCTCGAACTCTTCCCTCAATCCTTTGAGCCGGTCTTTTACCGAGGGTGTCAGTGCAGCAAAGATTTCAGGGCGCTGGTGATTCGGTACGCCCAATCCCTTCACCACTTCATAGGTTGTTCCATCTCTGTTGGCTACTTCAGAGAGCTTGGCTACCCATTCATCTATGCTGAGTGAACGAGTGGCGTAGATCGAGGTAGATGGCAACTCCTCATCTATTTGCTGAGGGGGGGTGTCTGGTTGATTCGGAACCTCGCCCACCCTTTCATTTGTTAGGGAAGTAGTACCCTGATCACCCTGATCACCCTGATCACCCTGATCACCCTGATCACCCTGATCACCCTGATCACTTCCTTCAAACCCTTGAGTTTGCGTGATGTTTTTGCTGATCAAGGTAGACTGTGTGGTGACATCCCCCTTTATGCCCTGATCACCTTGTTGATTCAAATCAGGTGCAAGGCTCCCCATCTTTTGTTGTTCGTTCCATTCTTCAAAAGCCAGCAACCCACCTTCAGAACAACGGAATTTGGCACACCGCCATTCAGGTTCGGGATGTGGTTGGTTTGGTTTACCTTGATAGCCGTTAGAAGCATCCTCAGCGAGTGAAACATCGACCATGACACCCGGTAATAGAGTCATGTGAGTCCAGTGAGCGGGTTGTAACTCGCCATCTTGGCGGTGTCGGGGTATGTGGTGTTGGGGGATTACTGTTTTCAAGTGAGCGATGAACTTGCTCATCCCCCGGTTATCCGAGTAGCCGTGTGCCTTGCAGTAAGCGATAAACCAACTGTGGAGTTCGTGGTTTTGGATTGGTGAGGCACTTTCAGTCGGTCGGAAGCAAAGGTCTATGAAGCTGCGTACTGGGTCGCCGTAGGTAGCGGCATCGAGTTTAGCAAGGCGGATGCGGTTGTTCTTGGAAGGTTGCAGCAGTATGGCATCGCGTTCACTTCGGGGCATTGCCAACGCCCAAGATACGATATCCGCCTTCACGGCAGAGAGTTTATGGCGCAAATAGGGATCTTCCAATCCTTCTCGCCCTTTTGAGAGTAGTGGCAAACACCGCCTATCCCAGCCATCACCAGCATTCTCAATTTGCAGGTGGTCAACAGAAGCTGCAACAAAGCGGCAATTCCATTCTTTCGTGTACCCGCAGGATGAATAAAGACTCCGACCCGAAAGTTGGCCGTTGTCCACCAATTCATAAAAAGGTCGAACCCCCGTGATGTAGCCCCCGGTGTCGGGAATGGTGTACAAAGATTTACCGGTTAAGTGTTGATGCCGAGATTCTGGATTGCTCAATTCTGTGAAGTCTCCAGAATGGGAATCCTCCAACCCGAAGATTTCACCCCAGAGCCTGAGTAGAGTTCCCTTACCCGAACCCGAAGGCCCGATGATGTGCACGAACTTGCCATAGGGTGCAGTCGGGTCAATCAGCATTGAAGTGTAAGCTCTCACCGCATCTAGTTGGTCTTCACCAAAAGCGGAGATGATGAAGTCGAGGAAAACTTGGGGGCAGGGGCGATCTCGCACGTAATCCGCTTCAATGACCGAAGTGAGATAGTGAGCGGGGTCGTGGGGCAAGAGTTCTCCCGTTCTCATATCCACGGTGCCGTTCTGGAATGCTCTAAAGTGTCGATTGGGGGGAGGTTCTAAGTACAGGCGCTTCATAGCGTACTTGAGTGCAGATTTAGCGCAGGTGTCACTAGAAAAGGGAAACGTTTCCTCCCATTCCCACTTGCTTACTTGATGGAGTTTGAACACCTTCTCGCTGCACACCGCAATCATGTGTTCGCACCGCTTCTCATCCTGGCGCTGCCACCACCCCGCCCCGGTGTACTGATACATGGCGCTGTTGATGGCTTTGTAATGCGTTCCGAAGAGCTTCCTCACCGCAAAGTCATCAAAGGTTCGCCCCCTAGTGTAGTAATTAAAGTCCAGACCCAATTTGTCGCAGAGATTTCGATAAAACGCATCTCGCTTGCGGTCGGGACATTTGGTAACTTCCTTGCTTGCTGAATTATCCTGATTGCCCGCACCCAATTCTTTACCAAACTCCAGCAACCAAGGTGGTGGTGAATTTCCCAGAGTTTCACCAATGGTCGGCCAATAGAAGATGTTGAGCGCTGCTGCATCCTTAATATTAGTGGCCCATTTGGTTGCTTCTAAGAGCACTGCTTGCTTATCCGCATCGGTGTTGCCCTTAAAGCGAGCTATTTGTTGCGCTTTCCACCTCAACCCGTGCTGAGCTTTTTCTAAGTGGGTATGTTGCAACCAAGCATCGATGCCGTTGCGGATAATGAACTTATCCGGGTCGCCATCGCCATCTTCACCCACCGGCAATCGGGGAGCTACATAAGGAACGATGCCTGCCAACAACAAAGATTTGATGCAGCTTTCAATTCCCTTATCCCCCGCGCTATCGGGGTCGAGGCAAATAATCACTCTCTCAATCCCAGAACGCCGTAGGGATTGCACCTGTTCTCCTGACAAGCTAGCAGCGACACAAGCTACAACGCGGGTATCTCCTAGTGCTTGAGCCACCGCTGCATCGGTAACGCCTTCGACTACCACTACTTCTTTGTGACCCGCCGCCAAAGCCCTGTCGAAGTAAAGCGGCGATTCCTTCGTTGTCAGCCATGCCCCCTCCTCATCCTTGGGATTCCAGCAAGCGTATTTCTTCGGGATGGTCGGTTCGAGCCAAGGTTGCTCTGCCTTCTGAGCTTCCGAAAGTTTCCCCCAACCCCGATAAGCTGCATCTCTCTCGCCCTTCCACCCCCGGTGATGCTTTTTGAGTGGCAAAGGTTTTGTCGGACAGTGACCGTACACCGTGAGCGGTTGACCCAATGCCGTGTGCCAAGGAAAAGTAACGTATCCTTCCCACTTGCGGGTCAACACGCCCACTTCTTCCGCAATCTCTAAGCTGTAATCTTGTGCTTTGAGCGCTGCTGCAACTTCATCTTTGCTCAGGTAGTAGCCCAATCCCAACTGAGCGATCGCTTCCCGGCTCATGCCCCTCTCTGCAATCAAGTGGTTGAGAGCACCGCTTCCTACTTCGCTCCACAGCCAATCCCGGCACTGAGCATACACCGCAGCCAATATCCCCCGGCGCGCTTCCCACTTCGCCGCTACTTCAATTTCCCTGGGAGTGTGTTCGCGTTCGGGCAGCGTGACTCCCACCCTGGATGCTGCTTCTCGCAGCGCTTCTACCCAATCAAGACCCTTGGGATGCTGCCAGCGATTCACCTTAATGCTGTGGATGTAAGCAATGGGGTCGCCTGCAAACTCACACCCGGCATCATAGAAGCGGAGAGAGTCGGGCCACACGGCAAACGAAGTTCCAGATTTACTTTTGCGAAACGGACTACCTCCCCGCCACTTCTGGGCGCTGCGCTGGAATTGATGCGATGGATGGTCGTACACCAAGTCGGCAGTGAGTCGAGGCAGCACCTCCTGTTCCCAAAACCTCAACAAACTGACATCTTTAGCCGGGGGGTTGCAGTTTTCTGAAAAATCTGTCATGATAAAAATCCTTATTAATAATTTTTGAGCCCTCTTCCTTTCAAAGAGGGTTTATTTTTTTGGCGAGTGTTTTTTTCTGCTCTACCGATGTGTTAACTTTGAGTTATCTTACGAGTCAATCGATTCGCCAATCATTGACCAATTATCCCCTCTGTCACCCATAAGCGACAGATATGTAATAAATATTTACAATGACTGAACCCGTATCACCTTTATTGAGGTGGCTTTGTGAAGAACAGGCGGACATTCACGGCACAGAATTAGCTGAACTAAGCGGTATTGCGCGGCAGACTTGGAGCAAAGTGCGGCAGGGAAAGCAAGATCTCAGCAGCGACTTGCTGTGGCGGTGTATGGAGGTGATTGCCCGGTTGCGCCCGCGCAGCGAGTGCGCTCAGGTGGTTCGTATTGTCACCTCTCAAAATGACTTGGAGAGGAAGAAAAGGGAGAGAGAAGAGCACCCGCTCTTGAGGATTGAACGCGCCTTGTCCGAACTCAAAGACGAGACTGAAGAAAACCAAGCCATGCTATTAATGGCAAGGCGCTTGAGGGAATCGCAAAATAAGGTTACTTTGATTAATTTTTAGGAAAGTCAACTTTAAGCGATGCGTTGCGACACCGAAAATGGTGACGCTGGGTGAGTATCGCCACCTTGATGAAGCGGTTATTTTCATCAGGCGCTTCCTACCTTCTTGCTGCCACCAATTCAATAAGCGAAGGTGGTTCCTGATTGCCCTGCTCGGCGGTACACCAAGAATCCAGCATCCGCCCGTACAGCACGCTAGTCTCGTAAGCAATGCGGCTGTACTCTTTTCCCTGTGCTGAATCTTCATCACATTGCGGGATGAGGTCAATGCCCATTGCTAAATGTTCTTGGTCGATTTCCCGGTGCACCGTCCAATAGCGATTCGTTTTGAGTCCCAGGCGCGTGAACACGGGGATGACCGCTGAAAAGAAATCGTAGCTCACGCCCTCAGAA
This sequence comes from Microcoleus sp. D3_18_C4, assembly GCF_036702355.1. NCBI lineage: Bacteria > Bacillati > Cyanobacteriota > Cyanophyceae > Oscillatoriales > Microcoleaceae > Microcoleus > Microcoleus sp. D3_18_C4. Next base: position 23,672 of record NZ_JAUBTF010000037.1, on the reverse strand, counting down.
ATGAGATTCATGGCAATGACTTGATGCTCGTAGGATTCTCGTAACACGGAGCGGAAACAATAGGCGCTCACCAACTGCGTTTCTAGGGTGGCGGTGATGGAAGTTGGGTTTTCTTCAGGGTGCAGGAACTCGTGCTTGTGCATCCAATCAAGCAGCATTGATGCGTGGTCTACCTCTTCGGTAGCGTGGTGGGCGAAGCATTCTTGATACCGAAAGTTTCGGCACATAGAGTAGCGCATGGCGAGTGCGGCAGTAAAATCACTCGATTGATAGTAGAGTTGCCTGACCCAACCCCGAACATCATCGAAATGCTGGGCAGCAGCTAAGTGCTTATAAAAAGACCCAGCCAGTAGATCCTGGCGGTACTTGGCTCCCAAATCCAATAACCACTTCATTTTGGTATCCCCTCTTTACAAATTATGACAATAAATATGTGTGTTCTATAGTACACCAGTATTATAATATGAGTCAATCAGTATTTTTGCGGTACACCCCTATCAAAGGTGTGATAGAATGCGCTAAGCTAATTCAAAAGGTAGACTCCTGGATTTCTAACAATGGGGAGCGAAAAAAGTAAAGATTTGTGAGTTGAGAATTTCTGATGCTGTCAATTTCAGATCGACTACATAATCAAGAGAATGCGGGTATATTAATTGTCAACCACCACCGCCAAATGGTAGGAGTCACGCCCAACTTATTGAGGATTTGGCAACTACCCGAACTCATTGTGCGGTCATTATCCGACCAACTCGCATTAGAGTTTGTATCCGAGCAGTTTGATAATCCGCAATTGTTCCTCAAGGATATGACAGAAATCTACGAACAAACGCACCTAGAGATTAGGGAAAAAGTGCAGCTCAGGGACGGTCGCATCATCGAGCGCCATTCCCACCCCTTATGGTTTACTGGAGTTTATGTCGGTAGATTGTGGATGTTTCAAGTAAATTAGTGTAATAGATAACAGAGAATTCTTAGCGCCACTCTGTCTTTTAGTAGTGGCTTTCACTGGGTAAAGTATGAATCAATAATATGAGAAAGAATTATGCCAACTTGTATGACAGACCCGGTTTTACCGTTTATTGTTGTAGATACTGCTTCGCCCGTCACCATTGGCGCTCAAATCACCGAACAAATTAAGTTATTGATTGCGCGCGGTAATCTCAAACCGAATCAACCTTTGCCGTCGATTATCCAGTTAGCTAAACACTTAGGAGTGAATCACACCACTGTGGCGCAGGTGTACAACGAACTGATTGCTTTGGGATATTTCGTAGGCAACCGAGGTAAAAGAACGGTGGTTGCCGATTCTTCTTTCATCAGACAGATGGTTGCTCGCAAAAGCTTCTACGACTTGCTCAGTCAAGCTTTTCATTCAGCATCTCAATACGGGTTAACCGCATCCGAGTTTTCAGCAGCAGCTTACGCTCAAGCAGTCATGGTCGAGCGCCATCAAATAAATGTAGCTTTCGTGAACTTCTACCCGGATAGTATCGATATCAGTGCGCGTTTAGAAGCAGCAACAGGATTAGCTTTCGTATCGATACCTTGGACGCATTTACACACAAAAGAACCGGGCGCGTTGGAACAATTATTGTCGGCAGATTTAATCGTCACTACCATCAAAAACCTGTGGGATGTAGCTCAGATAGCTGACCCCAATAAGGAAGTAATCGGAATTGAAGTGCAACCTGATATGCCGTTATTGAGCCATATCTCATCGCTACCCCGCAATGCCAAGGTGTTGTTTGTGTGTCAAGAACAAAGCAGCAGCGAAGCAATGAAGCAAATTATCGACTATAACGTGCATCACGTAGAATCCCAAGCCGTTACCTTAGAATTTGTACAAAATAATGTGGCAGAACTCCCAGGATTTGATTTAGTGGTATGTTCGAGCCAAGTTGAGAATCAATTGAACAGGTACATTCCCCCAACTGGGAAATTAATGACCTTCAGCATCGGCATCGACCCGGTGAATTTGCTCGTACTCCAAGCTCGTTTAATTGCGGTAGAGATGGAAAAAGTAATGTAACATTGGTTGCATTAACTATCCTCTTTATCACAACATTAATCCTCAACAATCCTTTGAATTCGTGCCACACCAACTAGAACTTTTTCCTGAATTTCAACCAAAATATTCTGTTAAATTGCCTCAATTAACGATGAGTTCCGAGAGGCTGCATTCTTGGAAACAGCGCATCCTCGAACATCAACAATTTGCTGCTTCCGAACAACCGCAACAAGGAACATTGTTCGAGCTCGCACCCAGTGCCTGTGACTCCAACAGCATTGACCCGTTTATTTTGGAACTGCACAATCTCTCCTTTTGTGAGAAACCCGATTGGGGCGATCGCACTTGCCTCTACTTCGTTATCGACAACGCGCTTCCATTGTTGCTGTATGTAGGAGAAACAGAGCGCACTCCCAAGCAAAGATGGATAAGCCACGATTGCCACAGCTACATTGCCAACTACATCGAACTGCATCGTCGCTACTCCCTGAATGTGAGTGTAGCCATAGCTTTTTGGTATGGAGCGCCGAGCAACCGAAAACAACGGCTCCAGTTAGAATTGGAGCTTATCTATAAGTGGAAGTCGCCATTTAACAAAGAATGCTGGCAGTGGTGGGGACAACCGTTTGGTAAGTGAATTGCTCAAATTCCCCCGCAGTAAGAAAAAGTGAAAGCGATCGATAGCTTACTTGAGAACCTGCTGACAAAATTGCTGTTTTAACCTTTGTTGTCCATTATTGAATTTTATTATGAACTAAAACCACATTCGGAGCTAGCTTTCTCATAAAAATAGCTTTGAATCTGTTAAGAAATAAAACAATATAAAATAGAGTATTGTAGTTTGGGTTACAAATATAAGGGATAACATCTAACCTACTTTCATTTCTCTCTTCATTCAGAGGTCTTGCTATGGCGATTGAACTGTCAAATCTAACATTTACCAATCGGGCGGATATTGTCCCCGCGTCGGGGGTCGAGGAAATACTCAATACAGGTGTTGCTAATCCTCTTGGTGGCAACGACATAATTACTGGTACGGGGAAAATTGTTACCGGAGTCTACAGCAACAATTTTTTCTTTGTTAATATTAGCGGATTCTATAACAACGGCACACTTAATACCGCCCACGGTAACGACATAATCACGGGCACCGTCAATGGCGATGACGTATTCCTTTACGATTCCCATGCTGGTATTTTAAACAACTATGGGATTATTCATACCGATGATGGTAACGACATAATCACAGGAATTCTCCAAACTCCCGGCTCCTATAACTCTCCTACTGCTGGTATTTATAACCACTATGCTACCATAAATACCGGGGATGGTAATGACATAATTACTGGCACTGTTGAGGGAATAATCACTGGTATTAGCCAGGTCGGTGTGGGAATTCAAAGCGACTATGGCACTATCTATACTGGTGATGGTAATGACACAATTACGGGTACTGGTAGCCAGGATTTAGGTATATTTATTAATTACGGTGGCACCCTCGATACTGGAAAAGGGAATGATGTAATCACGGGTATTGGCAGGAGTGGCATCAACAACTTTATGGCCACCTTTAATACTGGGGACGGTAACGATATAATAACTGGCACTACCAACGAATTATATGGCTGGGGGATCCGCAACTCTGGATCTATGGATACTGGCAATGGCAATGACGTAATCACTGGCACTAACATTATCGGTGGTGGTGTCGGTATTTGGAACGAGGAAGGCGGCAACATCGATACTGGTGATGGTAACGACATAATCACTGCCATTAGCCAGGCAGGTCTTTACAACTTTGGTAGCATTAATACTGGTAATGGTACCGACTCCATCATTCTTGAGGGATATAATCAGATTGGTAGCGTATTTTTAGGAGATGGTAAAGACTATTTTAAGGGCTTTGGTAGTGGTGTTTTAAATGGTGGAAACGGTAAGGACATACTGGAATTAACGTCGGGGTCGAGAAGTTATACCGTCGGTATATCGGGAACAACGGTGAAGTTCACTCAGCTTAATGACGTTGGGATAAATGACATTTTGATAACTTCCGAGTTTGAAGAACTCATAGCTGGTAGCACAAAGTATGACTTCAGCCGTCTAACCAACGGTCAAACAATTAATGTGGTTTAGCAGTCTGTTTGAGAATTAGGGAACAGCTAGTTAACAGAAAAGTTGGGCTGTCCTAAAAGGTCTTTAATTCTTTATTGATAACGCTTTTCGGCAATTTCCTAAAAGAATGGGAGTTTTGGTTGTGGGGATGGGTTCTGGTTGTTGGTTTATACTTGAGAGCTAACTTACCTCCGTTCCCCTTTCCCGTTTATTGAAATCCACGTCACCCTTGAAAAATTAGTCAGTTAATCAACTCTAAACCAGACCTGATGTGTAAGCGGTCAATGCTTTCAGAAAGCCCCAGCAAACTACCGGAGCTTAACACACAATTACTTCAGCTTCAAAGCCCTTGATTGCACCTGAATGAGTAACCTTTCAGCAGTCTGTTGAATCGCATCATCAGGTGCATATCCTGAATACCAATCAGTCGGATAGGGGTATCTTGCACTATGCCTACAAATACTGCAACGTTAAGCAGGCAACCCTAACCCCTTCAGAATCATGGGTAATAACTTGGTACACGCCTCTACAATGCTGGCAGTCTGGGGCAAACTGCTCAATGTTGCCTCAAACATCTTCCTCGCTTTCCGTGTCAGCCCTTGTTTTTTAGCAGGTTCCTCTGTTTGCTTAGCTTCTGCTAAAGCTTGCACCTGCTCTAATAAATCCACTTTGTCGGGGTCGGATAGATCGGAATCACTTTCGATGGCTTGTTGGAGTTGTGCCAGGAGTTCTTTGATGTTGGGTTCCGAAGGTTCCGAGGAATCGGGCAACTGATTGAGAGTGTTGGTCACGCTGCCGCTAATCGTGCCCAAATTAACGACTCCATCACCGCCAACTAACCCGCTGATGTCGCCAATGCTGCCACCCCCTGAATGAATGTTGATTCCTTTGTTTTGAGTCATTACTAATTCTCCTTTAATGATTTGAATTGTTTCTGCGTGAATCTTAGATTGATGCGTACCTGTTTCGATAAACTGCTCAATCGTATCCTTAAGTGTACGAATTTCACCATCTTGTTCGGCCAGTTTTAGCTGAACGGCAAGCGGCAATTCTTTCTTGATTCGAGCGTAATCTCTAAAATACTGATGGCTTAACTCTGATTTGTCGGCTCCTGGCGCAGTTGTAAACCTGAGATTCAAGCCATTGTTGCCCCGCCGTTCGATAGCCACAAACCGCAGCTCTTGCTCTGGATGGTTGGTGGATAAGTTTTTAAGTGCAATGGAGATAGCGCGGGGGTCAATATCCTGACTGTGGTACAAATCTAGAGTATCCACGTAAGGCTTGATGAAATCAGCAAACTCACCCTGAGCAAAAGTTTCCCCCCAGTTATCCGGTTTCCGCAATCGGTTGGGATTATCTTTGGTTTCCAGGCGCATGAATACATAGTCGCATTGCACGTCCTCTAGCTTGGTGCTACCTGTAATCCCCCAATCTTCGATACAAGCTCCCGTGAGAATTGCTCCCGTCATATTTGTACCATCGAGTTGTGCTTGCTTCAGGATGGCTCTGGACAAATTAGCATTCCGCAAATTAGCGTTGTTGAGGTTTGTTCCAATAAAACTGGCATCTTGTAGATTTGCACCTTGTAGGTTCACTCCTTCCAAATTCAAACCATCAAAGTTTTGAGCCTGTCCGTTAAGTGTGACGACCAGTTGCCGAATTTGCGGATTGGCAAGGTAGGTATTGTCTAGACGAGCATAATTAAGTGCTTTAACTTCATAGAAACGAGTACAAGTAAGACTAGCCTCTCGGAAGTCGCAAAACTTAAGCGTTGCACCAGTAAAGTCTACATCAGTTAAGTTGGCTCCCTTAAAGGAATTTCCTCCTCTTGTCACTATTGCTATTACTGCTTGCAGCCTCCATAATCCACCCAAACTGCAAGTGAGTGCTTTCTGGCTAAGATGCCAGGAAATTGCAATAGTTACAATTACGATCGGCATTACTTTGGTTAGGGGTACACTTATAATAGTTACTGCAAGCATTGGGATAAATGTACTTACAGTAGCTATCACAATAGAGCCTAGTGAAACTCTCAATAAAATTAGCGATAAAGTGGCTAGTTCTATACTTATTGAAACTAACACTATGGCTCCAGATCCTAAAAAAAAAGGAACACTTACGTCAAGGCTATTCGTTGGGGAAGGCAGAGTGATCGATAATAATAGAAGTGGCAGTAAGGCTCCTATACCTATAATAGTTCCCAGAACAAAGTTTTTTCGTATACTACTAAATAATGTGATACTTAAAGAAAGTAAAACTGAAACCCCATAAGGGAATGAAGATTTTGTCAATAATCCCGTTGCTAGTAAGCTTCCTGCTCCTAGGAAACAACCAGCTAAGCTAGCTAACAGTAGTGTTGCAAAAAGCAGGAAAACTTGCCAGCTCCATTTAATTCCAAAATTAACATTATGGAACTTTGATTTTTCAAGGTTTACCTTAGTAAAATCTATTCCTTGTAAAACAGCAAAATCAAAACAGGTTTCTGCCCACCCTACATCATGCGGTCGTTGCATTTCTTAAATAATGATAAGCTACTGAATTATCAGCCTACTTCACTACACCTTTTGTCACAGTCAGCATGACCGTTTCTCCAGCAATTAACTAGGCATACTAATTGAGGAATAGCGTCAGGGGGGCGGTCTGGTATATCAAATACTCCTGGTGGAATAATTCTTTTAATATTAATTCCTTCCGACGTACTTGAAGAGTCTACCACCTCAAACTGAAAATTTTTGATGGCATTATCTATTGGATTTAAGGAGTTATCTGAAGACTCGTCGAAAAGAGAATCAGATAATTGAACCGTAGTTATTCTGAAGCTGATGAGTGACTTAATCCATTCTGTTGCAAGCTCTTTTTGCTCCTTAGAGAGATTGTCCCATCCCGGACATAAAATCTTTGCTGTCATACTGCTAGCTCCCCTAATTTTTAGGTTAAAGAATAATAGGAGTAAATCAGATGCTTTATCAGCCCTGAAGTTACTGCACTCGCAACTGGTGAACGAACTGACGACTTCCACTTTCTTTGAGGCTATCCGCCGTTCGCACTACCTCGTCAAACGCCACCTGAGCCATCGCATCATCGTGCTTCGACAAGTCTGGTAAAACTCCAGCATACATCCAAGCTTGACCAATTCTACTCACTTACTAGAGCCTGGTTGCCACATCAGGACGGTTTTAGAATTGCTGGGAGACCAAAACCTACAGACAGCGATGGTTTACACTTGTGGAAGATTATCCAGCCAGCGTTGATGGATGCGTTTGCCCCAATTCTTCATCCCTAAAGGTTCTAACTTGCCTTATTTTTAGCTAACTAACAGCCACTATGACCGACTCGATCGCCACCCAACTCAAACAAGCTTCCGAGGGCTTACTCTTCGGAAGCGAAACCGATGCCCCTTTTGAGGTCATTCATTGGCCGGCACAGGGAGAACTCACTCCAGCGAAGTTGCTGCAATTGACGAACCATCCACCCGATGCTCCCGTAAAATTAGTGAGCGTTGATAAGTTCTTTGCGATCTCCACTCAAGAAGAAGATTGGCACGATGAAGAGGAAGAGGAAACGGCGAAGCGCTTTCAGAACTTAGTGAGCGTGTTGAAGCAAAACCTATCGCAATTGCAAGTTTACCGAGTTGGCAGCATTGAGATTGATGTCTACATCGTCGGGGAGACGGACGGTGGCGGATTGGCGGGGCTGTCTACGAAATTGGTCGAGACTTGATTGCAACAGACAGGATGAACTATGATTGTTTGTTAATCATTGAGTTACATAGCAACCATAATTAGAGTCAGGAAGAGAAGTTGTAATATGAACAAACCCGGCAAAGTATTTAGTTGGCTTGCTTCTCTTTACAGTTTTGGTATGCTAGGGATTTTATTATTCCTCTCTTACACAGAGAACAAGCCATACCAGATGGGTATTATAGCTTCCTTTCTTATGCTGCTAATTGTTTTTCCTCCCCTCTGGTCGTTCCTTGATCGAGAATATAATGTCAGAATTTACTGGCTAATCAAGTTTATTTTATGGATTGGTTGTTACGGATTCGTAATGGCAAATATTAATGCAGTTGGTTAAAATTATCAAGCAAAAAAGTATACTTGATAAAAGTTGTATCCCTTCTTTACTGACTGTCCACTTTGCTTTCAATCACCTGCTGAACCTGGGGAGACACATTCGATAAGAAGTTCAGCCCTGTTTCCTTCTCAACTTTTGCCACGGAAACTCGAAAGCTTTTCCATCCCGAACCTTTGACGCTGGCATCGTTGGGCATCATCACAGCGATCGTCCTAGTGTCGGCTCTAATTCCCTGCATCCCTAATCCTTGTCTATCCATCACCACGATAACTTTCCAATTCCTTGCCGGCACCGCAATCTTTTCTTTTTTGCCAATGCTGCCTTTTCTCCCCACTGGCCCTGCAATGATGTAAAGTTCCTTGCCCTGCTGCACGAGTGAGCGGCAATACTCTTCCAAATCACCCCAAACACCTCGGTTGAGTTCTGGCACTTGGGGCATCATATTGGTCATCAGGAAAGTAGCGCTGTTGTCTGCTTCATTGCGGGTACGGTCGGCACTGGGTGTAATGTGTCCCCGGTCGTAGCCGCTTCCGGTGTAATCTGTTGGTCGCACTTTGTACCAAGTATCCGGGAGTGCATCATCAGGCCGGAAGTTGTCTTGGCGATCGGCTGTTCCCATCCAAGAGCGGTTCAGTTGCCACGAAACCCAATTGGCGGTTTTAGTTTTGCTGTTGTAGGAAAGCACAAACTGCGGCTTCACCATCAGGTAGTTGTCGATGTTGGCAACACTCGAAGCTGCATTGCTGGGATTGCCCAGGAGTAAGTTGCGGTTGTTGATGGCTGAGCTGATGGGTTCTCTGGTTCCTGGTTTGGGCGTTGGACGTTGAACGCTTGGTTTTTCGCGACCAATTTGAGGAAGTCGAGAGGGTGGTGATGGCTCAGTCAGGTTGCAGCCGCTAAGAATCCCTACCAACATCAGAGCAATCGCCCATCCTTGATAACCTTGCCTCATTGCCACTACTCCTGCACTTGCTTGTTTCCCCTACTCTGCAAGCTTACAGCGTCATGACACTGGTGCTTCTGGCTCATTACTCATTACCATTCCTACTTTATCTATTCAGTATCTCAGTAATGCAGTAATGAATGCAGTAAGTAGTTAATGTGTGAAGCTAGCAGGTTGTAGAAGTGCGTTAACAGCAGAACTACCCAGAAGAGTCAGATTGGTTCCCATAGCTCAGTAACCTTGTTTTGATAGCAAATGCCAATACAAGTGCTAAACTACTGTAGCAAGTATTTCAGTAATGCAGTAAATAATGCAGTAAATGATGCAAAAAGGAATTATGGCAGCAATTGTAGCTTTCGTAAATCAGAAAGGTGGATGCGCCAAAAGCACGACAGCCGTACATTACGCCCATTGGCTTGTACAGCAGGGCAAGAGCGTGTTGGTAGTGGATGCCGATGCTCAGCGGTCTAGTTCTCAGTGGTGTAGCAAGATGGATTCACCAATTCCGTGTCAAGTAATCCAAAGTCCCGATGACTTGTTGGAGCAATTGGGTGAGTTAGCAGCAACGGTGGATTATGTAGTAGTGGATGGCCCTGCTGGGTTGAGTGAAGCGACCAGGGCAATCTTGATGAGAGCTGACTTAGCGGTGGTTCCAGTGCAACCGAGCGGTATCGACGTACAATCAGCCGCCGATGCGGTGAGACTCATCAAACAAGCTCAATCAGTGAGGCAAGGCCCGCCCAAAGCGGTCATGTTTCTCAGCCGTGCGGTGAAGGGAACGAAGCTCAAAACCGAAGCAATGGAGTTGTTAGGGAAACTTGCACCCACCATCAAAGTGCTCAAATCAGTGATTCACCAAAAACAAGTGATTGCTGATTCTTCGGGTCAAGCAGCTACGGTGTGGGATTTGGGCGGTCAACCTGCTAAAGATTCCGGGAAAGAGTACGGTCGATTGTTCAAGGAAATCATGGGAGTGTTGAAATGAGTACCAAGAAACGTAAACCCTTGGACAGCGCTCTCGAAGCGTTTGTCTTCGGCAGTCAAGAAGCTGCATCAACACCAACATCACCAGAAGCTGCACCGCCCGCACTAACACCCGCAGCATCACTAATAAGGGAAACACCGCCAACACTCGAAGCTGCATTGCCCGCTCTAACACCACCGAAGCCAGAAGCATCAGCAGCAGAATCAGTCCCCGCTCAATCAAAGGAGAGCAGTCTGACTCACCGACTCCAAGTACCCGATAAAGAAGCGACGGTCAGGTTTACTGTGGATATGTCGGAATCCCTGCACCGTAAACTGTCGATGCTGGCCGCCAGGACGGGGCGCAAGAAAGTGGATATTGTGCGGATGCTGCTGGAGGATGGATTGAAAGAAGTGGAGGGATAAAAGCGATTGTTCTAGCTCACATCAAGGTGCTCAAGAACTTCTTCCAACCATCAAATCTTGTAGCGGGCTGGTGACATAGTAGCCGGCCTACTAACCATCCGGCCAATCAGGGATTGAACCCTCCACACCAGGGCAAGCAGAATTTGTTAGTTTGTGTGGAAGGGTGTTCGTCCCTATCCAGCTCGCGATCGCATGGATGCGCCTTCAATCTATTAATACTGCGGACTGTTTCTGGAACGATACTACAAGCTTTACAGAGCAAGGATTGTAAAAAACTCGAATTAAATGCCGCGTCAGGGGGGGAGCTAACGTTGATTTAATGTTTCACAGTGGCTCAAAGTCCCAGAGAGTAAGCCATTGGGCTATATAGCAACTGTCCTGACTTTTGGGTAAGTTAGGTGGACAATTATCGGTGAGGCTCTCTGAAAAAAATATTTAGCAAACAATCTGGTGAATCATCCGGGCCAACAAAATGAGGAATGTATCTCTTGACTAATGTAGATATTGCTCAGCTCAGGAGAACTAACAGTGAAAACCAAGACACAATCCCAGAAACAAGTCACGACCCAGCTACAGGTACATCTACCTATTGTCGCTTTGACTGAAAAAGATATGTCTTCTGTCAACGGCGGCGCACAAATTAATGCGATTTAGAGGTTGAGAAACCTCTAAGGTTGCTCGTAAGACGGGCTAAGGAAATGAAGCATTAAACTCTAGTCCTGAAAGAATTAGTTTTTTAATACTTCCCTTCCGTTTCAATTGGTTAAAAGTTACTCAAACACCGAGGATTCTACAATGCACAATAAAAAGCTAAGTCAAAAACAAGCCAAAACATTGCCTTTGACACAACTACCTATTGTTACCCTGACTGACAAAGATATGTCTTCCGTCAATGGTGGTGGGCAACTTAATACGATTTAGAGGTTGAGCAACCTCTAAGGTTATTGGCTGATAGGAAGGGCTAAAGTAACGAGGACGTTAATCCGAGTTCTAAAAATAAGGAGAAACCAACGGATTCTTTCCCTTCCAACTTGTTACACTTCATTTTAATTTGGAGGATTCTACAATGGACAATCAAAAGCAATCTCAGAAACAACCCAAAACATTACCTTTGGCAAAATTGCCAATTGTTACCCTGACCGAAAAAGATATGTCTTCGGTCAACGGAGGGCGGATCGGTATGCCCGGTGGCGACTAGAAAAAGTGTGTGACCGAAAAAGATATGTCTCCTGTCAGTGGCAGTAGACAAATCAACCCAATTTAGAGGAAAGGAACCTCTAAGTTGGTTAGTCTGAGGGCTAAGGTAACGAATAATTTAATCCGAGTTCGGAAAACAATTACTTTCTTGATACTTATCTTTCCCTCCAATTTCTTACAATTCACTCAAACGCCGAGGATTCTACAATGGACACTAAAAAGCAATCTCAGAAACAAGCCAAAACATTACCTACGACACAACTGCCAATCGTCACCCTGACCGAAAAAGATATGTCTTCCGTCAACGGCGGCAGCGGTTACGCATGGACAAGTTAATCAACCTCTAAGGCAACTTTAGGAGGGAGTAAGGTAACGAGGGTTTAAACCCTCGTTATGAAAAGAAGGAGTAAAAAACCACTTTTTTTACCCTCCACTTTGTTACAATTCACTCAAGAACCGAGGATTTTATAATGAACACGAAAAAGCAATCCCAGAAACAAGGCAAAACCTTACCTTTGACAAATTTGCCAATTGTTACCCTGACAGAAAAAGATATGTCTTCCGTTAACGGCGGAGGTTACAATTCATGGGCTGGTTAATCAACCTCTAAGGTGAGTGGTAGAAGGGGCTAAGTAAACGAGGGATTCACCCCAAGTTCTGAAAAGTAGGGAAGTAGTGAAAACTACTAATCTTCCCCTCCAATTTGTTAAAGTTAACTAAAAAATGGAGGATTCTAGAATGGACAATAAGAAGCAATCCCATAAATTAGGCAAAACCTTACCTTTGACCAATTTGCCAATAGTGACCCTGACCGACAAAGATATGTCTTCCGTTAACGGCGGAACTCAAAGAGTATGGAGCGGTTGATGGATAGCAACTGATCAAGTAAAGATTGGCGCTACCTAGTAGCTGTTCAAAAGTCTAAAAAGTTAACCCGGAGAGGATTGCTCTAGTAACAAAAGAGCAATATTTCTATTTCCTCTCTGGGTTATTTGTTTATTAGCCAGCATCCTGGTGCTCTACCCTTGTAAGTATGTTTAGTGATTCCAACCCAGACCTGCTCCGCCCAGCCAAAAGCGATGAATTTCTGCCTTCCATAAGTCTTTGGACAACCCTAGGCGGTATATTGCTGATGGGAAGCGTTGGTGCAGCGCTCACCCTCACCGCCGTTACGAAATACAGCATCACCGTCAAAGCTACCGCCACCGTTCGGCCTGTTGGAGAAGTTCAGATAGTACAAGCAGCCACAGAAGGCAGGGTCGAAAGTATTCCGGTGAAAGAGAACATGGCGGTAAAACAGGGAGAGATGATCGCAGTTATCGACTCGTCCCAATCTTTGACTAAAAAAAGTCAATTACAAGGAAATATCCAGCAAAATCAACTGCAACTGCGTCAAATTTCGGCTCAAGTTACCGCTACAGAGGAGCGAATCGCAGCAGAAAATTGGGGGATGGAACGCGCAATTGCTTCCGCCGAAGCCGATTTAAGCCGCAACCAACAGGAATATCGAGAACGAAAACTGACCACAGTTGCCGAAGTTGAAGCAGCCGCAGCTAATTTTCAATTAGCCCAACTGGAAAGGCAAAAAGCCCAAGAAGAATTGCAAAAAGAACAGGCTTATTTACTGAAAATAGCGGCGAATTTAAAAGCAGCAGAGGCAAGTTTTAAAGCAGCCGTTTCTAAGCAAAATCGCTATCAACCGTTGCGAGAATCTGGAGCAATTTCCCTCGACTTACTAGAAGAAACCCAACGAGTTGTTGAACAGCAAGAACAAGCCGTTGCTGGGGAACAAGCAGCGGTGGCAACGCAACGACAAGCCATTGAAAGCCAAAGAAGAACCGTTGAGAAACAACAGCAAGCCGTTGAAGTAGCTGCCGCTAAATTAAAAGTCGTTCAAGCTGCCCTTAATCCTAGCGCCGCACCTGTAGCAATCGCTTCTGAACGAATTGCCCAAGAAAAATCTAAGGGCGAAGCAGGTTTGGCGATGTTAAAAAAAGAACGAGAAGCGCTAATTCAAAGCCGCCATGAAATCCAAAATCGAATCAACCGGGATCTGCAAGAACTCCAACAAATTGGTATCGAACTCAAAAAAACGGTAATTACCGCCCCCGCCGACGGTACTATCCTCAAACTGGAACTGCGAAATTCGGGTCAGGTGGTACGCCCTGGAGAATCCATTGCCCGCATTGCTCCAAGTAATGCCTCCCTTGTCATTAAAGCTCGTGTGGCAGTTCAAGATATTGGCCACGTTCGAGTCTGCAAAGAAGAAAAAGTCTCAGACTGTACGCAGGGCAAAGCTCAATTGCAAGTTTCTGCTTATCCTTATCCCGATTATGGCACACTCAAAGGTGCGGTAAGGGCGATCGCTCCCGATGCAATTACACCTGATAGCCAGGATGCGGGTGCAGCTACTCCCTACTACGAAGTGACCCTTCAACCTGAAAAACTTTATCTAGAGAAGAGCGGCCATCGCTATCCCATCCAATCGGGAATGGAAGTTACATCAGATATTATCTCCACAGAAGAGACGGTACTTACGTTTATTCTCACCAAAGCAAGACTGCTGACAAATTTATAATTAAAAAGCCTAACTAATCCTCAAATTAATGGAGTTTTGTTGCTTGTTCTAAAATATAATTTGCGTACCAACATTCACAACTTTATCTACTGTAGTTTAGACTAACCAAAGATGAGAACGGTGGCAAAAGTAGAACTTGAGCCACCGCGCCGGGAGAGAATGAGGGTGAAAAACAAAACCTATCCACTCCCTCAATGAACAATGAACGATTAAAAGACTTTCCTGGGAGCAGCATACGAATTATTGGTGCAAGCCAAGGATGCCACTTTCGAGCTCATGGATGCAGTGATGACCACTCCGAATGCGTCGTGTTTAGCGGAATTTTCACTCAATCCATTATTCAAGCGTCAATGGGCAAGCATCTATGAAGCATTACAAGACACAAGGCCAGACCGGAAAAAACTGATGGAGTTGTATCTCGAGCAATTACAGAAAGAAGCACCCCCAACCGAACACATATTAGTAGCAATCGACCACACTGCATGGGGGAGACGAGATGCCAAAACATTAAAAGACAGAACCCATGAATATCAGAGAGGCTCCATTGTGGGTCAGGGATACAGTACCATTGCGTGGATACCTGAAGCTCTGCGTAAGTTGGGCATTACCCCTGCTCCATGAAAGAATTAGTAGTGGGTCTTCACCCATACTTCAAGCAGCTTCCCAACTCAAACTTGTCTGTGAACAGAGCGTCAACCCAGTTTTAGCAGTTTTGGATCGAGAATATGGGAATGCTTGTTGGGTACTGGCGCTAACGCAAGCTTCCATCCCTGCTGATTGTTTAATGAGAGTCCGAAAAAATGCCTGCTTGTGGTCAGCACCACCAGCATATAGTGGTCGCGGTAGACCGCGAAAACACGGGCAAAAAATGAGGCTGAATGACCCAACCACATGGCTTCAAGAGGATACTTCGATTGAAATTGACGAACATCCAGATTTGGGAAAAGTCCGAGTCAGACAATGGCTTAACTTGCATTTTTATCGTGCGGCCGAACATCCAATCAATTTAATTCTGATCGAAAGAATGAAGCCCATGTCAAATGGTCAGCCATTTCCACCCTTATGGTTGGCTTGGGTTGGAGAACGAACTCTACCATTAGAAACTGTTTGGTTTAAATATTTACGACGCTTTGGAGTCGATCATTGGTAACGGGAAAGCTAAGCAAAGATTGCATTGGACATTGCCTAATTTGAGAACTCCCGAACAATCCGAGCGTTGGAGTGATTTAATGCCATTGATGAGTTGGCAACTCTGGGACGGCTAGGGATTTAGTGGTTGAGAATGTATTACTGCAGGCAATCTGAAGCGTATCAGTTTAACTCCTGGACGTGTTGCCCAATCAATGTTTTCGCTTTTAGTTGACATTGGGACTCCTACAAAAATGCCTAAACAGAGGGGAAAATCCCCCGGCTGGGAAAAAGGAAGGGTACGGACGGTAGCACCGCGATATCCCACTGTGAAAAAACGGGTCTCTCGACGTAAAAAGTCTTCAAAATTAGTTATTTAATCTGATACCTCTTGAGTTTTTGAGTAACAGCTTGCCGGATATTCAAAGGCGGCTACTTTTGGCTGCAATCATTTTTTAGTCTAAACTACAGTTATCTAAGCCGCTGACATTATCTCAGTCCCTATTTTAGCAGTTGATTGAAGCCGATGCTTGTGACAAGAAACTAAGTGTCACTAACTTCATCCAAAAGTTATAAAGACATAATGAAAATAATGAATCAATGTTGGCATATTCTGTTGGATCTGAAATAAGAATGCTTAGACTGGCTAAATATCCTTGTGTTTTACAGCTTGCTGAATCTGACTGTGGGGCAGCTTGCTTCGCTACCGTTGCTAAACATTACGGGCGTACCTTAGCAATCAGCCATATTCGGGAACTGGTAGGCACGGGGCAGCAGGGAACCACGCTGCTAGGGCTGAAGCGGGGGGCGGAGGAGCTAGGTTTCAATGCTCAAGGAGTCAAAGCCTCACCAGAGATTATTGACCAAATCGACGCTCTCCCCCTGCCGGCAATTATTCACTGGCTGGGATACCACTGGGTAGTTTTGTACGGGCGACAGGGCAAGAAATACGTCATCGCTGACCCGGCTGTCGGTATCCGTTATTTATCCCGCCATCAGCTAACCGAAGGCTGGCAAAATTACATCATGCTCTTGCTCGAAGCAGACCCAACTCGCTTTGCGGAGCAACCAAACGATCGAATTAACATTCTGGGACAATTTTGGCAGCGCATCTGGCCTTACCGAGCCATTTTATCGGAAGCATTGCTGCTCAATCTTTTCTTGGGTTTGATTACTCTGGCTTTCCCGTTCTTGATCCAAATTCTCACTGATGATGTGCTGGTGCGGGGAGATACCAAGCTGCTCAACGGTGTCATTATTGCCACTCTAGTCATGAGTTTAATCGGTAGCGGACTGAGATTGGTGCAATCAAATTTGATCGCCCATTTTGCTCAACGGCTGGAGTTGGGGCTGATTCTCGAATTTATTCGAGCAATCCTGCGTTTGCCTCTCACTTATTATGAAACTCATCGCAGCGGTGAAATCATTAGTCGATTGCGAGATATTCAACGCATTAGAAGTATAATTTCTCAGCTTTTAGTTACTTTACCCAGCGAGTTTTTTATTGCTGCGGCTTCTTTGGGTTTCTTATGGTTTTATAGCTGGAAACTAATGCTGCTTGCCACCTCAATTGCAGCAGTGATGACGCTATCAACGCTGGTGTTTCTGCCAACTCTCCGGCAAAAAACGCGAACAGTATTAGCCGAAGACGGTGAAAACCAAGCAATTCTGGTAGAAACCTTTAAAGGAGGACTCACGCTCAAAACAACCTCTGCCGCACCTCAACTGTGGGAACAACTTCAGAGTCGCTCTGGCAAGGTAGCCAATCTGACATTTCGCACTATCCAGATTATGGTTGTTAACCGCACCTTTTCGGATGTAGTCTCTAATCTCGGTAGTGTGGGTATGCTTTGGTTCGGCAGCCAACTGGTGATTGCTAAGGAAATCAGCATCGGTCAACTCGTGGCTTCCTATACCCTGGCGCAAAATGTAATTCGCTTAATGGCTGATTTGATTGTCATCATCAATGAATCTATCTGGATTAGAACCGCTGTGGAACGCCTGACCGAGGTTACTGATGCCCAACCAGAAATGCAACCGGGTGATGTCAAAAAGCCTTTTGTAAAACTTTCTGAAAACGCTGATATTGTTTGCACCAACCTTAACTTTAACTATCCCGGTCAAGTGGATTTAGTCGAGGATTTTTCTGTGACGGTTCCCGGCGGTAAAGTCGTTGCTTTAATTGGAGAATCTGGTTGCGGTAAAAGTACCTTAGTCAAGCTAATTGCGGGCTTGTATCCCTTGCAATCGGGTAATATTCGCCTGGGAATTTATAACAGTCAAGACCTAGCTCTTGATTGTCTGCGCCAACAGATTATTCTAATTCCTCAAGAACCTCACTTTTGGAGTCGATCGATTCTCGCCAACTTTCGTTTGGGTTCCCCTCACGCTACTTTTGAGGAAATCGTTACCGCCTGTCAGCTAGCCAAGATTGATGAATTTATCAGCAAACTACCTGATAAATATCAAACTGTTTTAGGTGAGTTTGGGGCCAATATTTCTGGAGGACAGCGACAGCGGCTCGCCATAGCCCGAGCAATTGTTACCAACCCACCAATCCTGATTTTAGATGAATCAACAGCGAACCTCGATCCAGTGAGTGAAGCCCAAGTCCTAGATGGGCTCTTGTCTCACCGCCAAGGTAAAACTACGATTTTGATTAGTCACCGCCCTAGAGTCATCATGCGGGCTGATTGGATTGTGTTACTGGAACAGGGTAGAGTAAAACGGCAAGGTTCTTTTGATGAATTGCAAAAGCAGGCTGGCAACCATTTAGACTTCTTAACTCCTTGAAAACTATGGAGCCTATGGCTAATTAGGACTTGCTGAATAAGTGATAAACGGTAACGGGTGATGGTGATTCGATGGCGCGAGCAACACAAGTGTGCAGGATAAATAGGAGGTAAAAAAGGTAAACGAAGATTTGGTCTAAATCGGGTCACGGTCAAACTTGACAATACCTCACAAACAGCCGTTGCGATTTTTCTGCTAGTTGTAAATTTCTGGGTGGCAGGGGATATTTCGTTACAGTGCTTGGCATCGTGTCCTGTGCAAGTCCGTATTCCGGCTTTATACTTACAATGGGGGTAGCCGCGAATTTCTGGTGCTGTTGGGTAAGTTCTGGTTGCCTGGGGTGTGCCAGAATACGGAAGTTAATAATAGTCCTTTCTTTTTGGCATGATGAGCGTCAACTATGACCCTAAAGACCACAAGAACGTAGAAGCCTCGTTCCGAAAAGCTGTGGAGGTTAATCCCAACGAACCAGAAGCTTACATTAACTTGGGAATTGTTCTCTACGATTGTGGCAAGCTAGAAGAGGCGATCGCTCAGTACCAACAAGCCATTCAACTCGACCCCAATCGCTCTAACGCTCACTATCATTTGGGAATAGTTTTTGCCGAACAAGGTAATTTAGAGTCGGCAATGACTTGTTACGAACAAGCAATTCGGATTAATCCTGACGATGCACAGCCTTATGTTGGCATAGCCGCAGTTTTCAGCCAACAAAGCGATCGTTCTGCAGCTATTACCAAACTTCAAGAAGCCATTCGCCTTAACCCTAACCTCGTCCATACTCATACAAACTCCATACTAGCTCTCAAAACACCAGACCAATTAGAATCTGAAATTTCCCAACTTCAGAAAACTATCAGCCTTCATCCTAACGATGTGGAGGCTCATCTGAATTTAGGGAACGCACTAGGACAACTTGGGTTGACCAAAGAAGCGATCACAGCTTATCGGCAAGTAATTCGGTTTGATGAGAATAATGCGATAGCTTACTGTAAATTAAGTACAGTATTGATTAAGCAACGCCAGTTTAAGGAAGCGTTCACCGCCTGTCGCCGAGCCATTCAACTGGATGCCACACTCGCGATTGCCCATAATAATTTGGGAATTATCCTCGATCTCCAACGAAAAACCAACGAGGCGATCGCAGCCTACACCGAAGCCCTACAGCTCGATCCGAATTTAGCGCCAGCTCACCATAATATTGGAGCTATCTTACTCCAGCAGCGCCAACTAGATCTCGCTAGTATTAAGTTCAGGCAAGCAATTCGATTTGCTCCAAATCTTGTCTTTGCTCACTATAGCTTAGGATGCGTTTTTTTTCAACAAGCCAAAAACGCTCAAGCTCAAGCTAAATTTCAGCAAGCACTTTGCTTTCATCCTAATCTAAAAATCGCTAAACAGGGTTTGTGGCTAGCGCAGTTGCAGCAAAACAAAATAGCCAACGCTGTTTTTATCGGAGTAGGAATTATTGCTTTAAGTGTGTTGATTGGGTCACTACCGGGGGTTATTTCTCCATACGATGCCAATATTGCTCGTTTTGTTCTTTCGTTTAATCCTAATGATGCTAACCTTCATGTTTACTTAGGATTGACTTTGCAGGAGAAAGGTAAGCTAGAAGAGGCAATGGTTCACTACCAAGAAGCTATTCGGCTCAATCCTAACGCTCCCTTGGCTCACTTCCACTTGGGGTTGGCTTTACACAATCAAGGTCAATCTCAGCAAGCTATTTTCCACTATAAAGAGGCAATTCGTATTAATCCTCAGTTTATAGAAGCTTATAATAATTTAGGAAATATTTTATATAAACAAGGTCAAGTCGAAGAATTGATCGCCCTACTTAAGGTAGTAGTTTCGCTCAATCCTCGCGATGCAGTTATCCGCAAAAATTTAGCAGTTCTTTCCTATAACGCAGGCATTGATTTACAGAAGCAAGGAAAGGCGCAGGATGCTATTGCTGCATATCGTGAAGCGATTCGTCTGACTCCTAACTATACACCCCCCTACAATACTTTGGCGTTAATTCTCGCATCTCAGGGTAAAAGCGATGAGGCAATTTTACTATATAAACAGGCAGTTAAAATTAACCCTGACCTGTGGGGGACTCAAATTAACTTAGGAAATACTCTCTGGCGTCAAGGTCAATTAGACGAAGCGATCGATCACTATCGAGAAGCTATTCGCAGCAATCCCGACTATGTTAAGGCTTACTATGGCTTAAGCTATGTTCTGTCTCAAAAAGGTCAACAAGCAGAAGCGAAGGCCCTTAAACAAAAAGCACGAGATTTGGAGAAAAAGACTCAAAACGTTCCCAATAATCCACCATATTGAAAGACAGAATTCAATCTATGGGTTCAACGAATATAGGGTAAAAAGTAGCTAAGTTGGTAGTATTATTTGTCTAATTATATTTCTTCAAGCGGCTGTATAACATTTGCAGCACTTCTAATTTGTGGGATTATACCAATTTAATATGAAGTTGTATAGAATAGGGCTTCAAGAATAAACTTGTAAGATGACAAGGAACTAATTTGTGAGCGGGGTGATTTTTCCAAGAACTTGTTTCAATCGCTCTCGCAATTGCTCCAGTGTTGTAAAAACTTCTCCAACAAGTTGCTGTTTGATATATTCCCAGACCCTTTCAATTGGATTAAGTTCTGGATTCTGTGAGGGTTGACCGACAGGAATTAAATTTTCTGGCCAGGAAAGTTCATTAGAGTTGGTTTAGCAACCGCAAAGATCTGGAATATATTAGGTATTGTTTGAAAATAGCCCGTCAGGACATTCGTGTTAATGTTTTAGAGGCAATTGTCTGTCATGAGGGAACAGAAATCAGAAATTGCTAATGTCAATTACGATGAAGTTGAGAAATTAAGCCATTCTTGCATCCAAGTTTGGTGTGAAAAACACAATGCAAAATGGGAAGAGGTCGAACGGATTTGTACACTAAGCCAGAAAAAGCAGGAGATAGTTTGGCAGATTTATTGATTTGACTTTCCAGTTCCCCGCTAAGAATTCCCAGTTGCCTTTCTTGGCATCAAATTTTACAGGCTTTAAGCTGTGCCATCCATTCCCCAAATCCCACACGGCGAAAGCGAGTAGGCTCCGTCTTAGTAGGTTCCAGGACTTGCCAAGAGTGCCAGGGAAAATGACCGATTGGAAGAACACTGCTATTGGAAGCGGACTGTTTAGTGGTTAAATCCTTAAATTTGAGCCAGGTTCCGTTTTGCTTCCATCCCACAACTTCTCCAAACTTCGTGTAATCTCGATTCACTTGAGGACTTTCCCAAATTTGGCGCTGGATACCGAACCCAAAACGTGAGCCGCTTGCTTGTCGCCAAAGTTGATCTAGAGTTTTGAGATGTTTACAGGGCATCGAGCGGATTTGTTCGGGTGTAATCTCGTCTACAGTTTGTTTAAGTGCCAAGGCATCCGTTGAAATCACCGCCTCTTTAAATAGATCGCTGATTGCCGAATCCATCCATCGCCAATCCCCAGCTTGTGCTGCTTTCTTCAAATCGTATGAAGGCCAAAAGCAACCCTGCTTAGAAATTGCGCCATTTGTCATGGTGGCGTTGCAAAGCCGTGTATCGCGAAAACTCGTAATACCCGTATCGGTCAAATCCGCTCGATCGAGATAAGCCGGATCATGTTTGAGTTCGCTGAAGTCAGCGCCTACCAGTTTTGCCCCAATCATAATCGCTCCCTGCAAATTGGCCTCTCTAAAACGCGCACCATTCAGGCTAGCGTTGCTTAAGTCTGCCTCTTGGAGGATGGCATTAGAGAAATTGGCTCTGGTAGCCTGAGTATAGGAGAGCAAAGCATTGGTTAAATTTGCTCCGCGCAAGTCGGTGTCAATCAGGCGGGTAGCGGCACCAGAGAAGTCTGTCCCTTGGAGGTTTGCCCGTCGTAGGTTCGCCTCTGATAAATCTGCCTCTCGGAAAACTTGCCGAGAAAAATCGGCACCGGCTAAGTTTTTACCGCTCCATTGCACGGCCCTCAATTCAAGAATCTTCTCATACCTACGCAGACGGTGCCAGTGGGAAAATTTGGCTAGGGCAAAGATAGCGATCGCACTTCCTCCCAATCCTCCCAAGATCCACCAAACACTCTTTTTGTGCCACATCCTGAATTACCCGCACTAAGAATTTTGCCAGCTTATTCTAAGCCAAAATTGAGAAAATTCTGTCGATCGGCTTTCAAATTTGCCGTTGGCTTGCATTATAAGTACCTTCGTGCAAATACCTGAGCAATATCAAATGCCAGCTTGTAAATTCATCTAGCCCATTTAGAAACATTCTTGGAATATCTGCCTCCGGTGCATTGGGTAGCCCCGTATTTAAAACTGTATTTCTCAGCGCTTCTAATTATTGTTTTTGGTGCTGGCGCATTGCGATGCCAAGGGCGGGGGAAGCTCCCACTCCCCGCGTTCCTCAGCACAAAAAGCCAGGTTTTACTGCAATCATGGCGTTGCTTAATCAGGGTATGAAAAAAATAACTTGAAAATCCCGAAGTTTTGTGGATACTGGTTTCTCTGACTTGCATATTGAGCCCTTCATACCCTAAATCAGCAACGCCCTTTACCTTTCGCTTCAAATCAATTCTACAGTTTCACGCTTGCATCGCCCACTACCTCGGTCTATACCTGTGCTGACATAACGCATCTCAAGAGCTAATCTCAAAGTTAGTTCTTTACCGCAATTGCTCATGGGTAGCCAATCTACAGCCAAAACTATCTTTCTGGTCGCCTCTATGGTGGGCTGGCTTATCGTTGGTGCATCTTTGATGTATCTTTTTCCGGTCGTCGCAGATTGGTTAATATCCTCCGATCTCACCCATCTATGGATGCAGACCCTCAGCCTTAGCGGTTACAATCCTATGCTGGCTTGGGTAGGAGGAGGCATCACTCTGGTTATTACCGTGTCGGGGTATATCATCTGGCATCAGAGGTTTGAAGGCAAGATTTAGAGCGATCGAGTTCTGAGTTCTTTGAAGTGTGCGAGGCTTTTGCGGTGAGGCGTAAAAAAAGCCTCCCAAGACGACTATCAGAATTTTAGATATTTATAAGTGCTGGTTTGATATACAGTGCTTACTTTTTGGAAAACAGCGAGTGCTATATTTCTGAAAGTTTGGGCTGCTGTAAAGCAAGATAGTATTAATGAATCTGAATTGACAACACTTAGTAAATTCTCAGTGATTTAGTCTTTAAGTTTCTGCTAGATTGCCTTTAGCTCTTAATAAGAGCATGGATAGTAGAGATTGAAAACTTAACTTTTATTTACAATATGCTTTCTATTTTATCTACTTTACGTCAAGTCTCTTCTCATTTGCTTCATAGCTTGATTCAAGCCCTCGCTGTGAATCCAGCCTACGAAACCACCGTAAATCATTTTGCCATCGGGATCGGCTAAAAAAATGTGGTCAACGCCGAGGGGGTTTTTCCAAGCCCTAAC